>NZ_JAKGAW010000020.1:0-83152 GCF_021532475.1 Pseudoalteromonas sp. APAL1
AGGTAGCGTAACTAAAATTGTTCAAGATGATCTGGGCTTTATATGGATTGGTACTTATCAAGGTTTAAACCGTTATGATGGCTATAAAGTAAGCTCTTTTGCTGGTGAGTATATTCTCGATCAACGCCAAATTACATTTCTAGCCAAAACACAAAACGGTAAAATATTTGTGAGTACGGAGTTTTCTGGGGCGTTTTTTATTGATCCAAAGACTCTAAAAGTCGAAAAAATATATTCAGGCAAACTCAATCCAGAAGATCCCTACTTTTCACCGATTTTAGCTATCACAGAAGATGATAATTTTTATTATTTTGCAATCTCTCAGCACGTTTACTCTTACAATAAGCAGTCGAAAAAGTTTTTACATGAGTTTTCAATCAATAAAGAAGAACATATTGTTCGTGCGCTAACAATTTACGATAGCTTTTTATACATAGGGACATCGACGGGGCTCTTTTCTAAAAATTTAGCGGATGACCATGTTTCTCATATCCCGCTCACCGAGAAAAAAAATATCACCGAAGATAATAGAAACGTCAAACTTCTTCATGTTGACCCTCAACTAGGCTTACTCGTTGGTACAGTTGAAGGAATGTATGACATTCCCTTTAACGCTAATCGTTTACTTGCATTTGAAAAGGTCAACCTCTTAATTCCTCAGTTAAATATTTGGGACTATTCTGCAAGTTCATTTGGTGAATATATTGTCACCGAAAAAGGATTGTATGAGTTCAACCGTGAATCTTTAGCTATCGACTTTATCCTAAGCTTCGACCAAAGTAAGTTTTTGATGACTGATAACACCATACCTGATGTGATGGTTGATAAAACTGGCTTGCTTTGGCTTGCTTCGCGCTCGCAAGGGGTGTTTACATGGTCAACACTAGCAAGGCGGTTTAAGCATATTGAGTTAAAAACACCTCAATATAGCTATAACAATAATGTATGGACCGTATTACAAGAAGATGATGTGGTGTGGATAGGCACTGATAATGGCCTTATAAAGTATAACCAAAACAACAAAGAGCTAACGCCCTATTTAGTAAGCAATGATGAAAAAGCTTTCCATGGTGAACATGGGATTTATGGAATAGCTAAAGCCGAACTTAATGGCAATAACCGCTTTTTATGGTTAATGAAGTACATAGGGCTTGGCCTATTTGATAAACAAACAGGCAAGCTTGTGCAACTAAACGGTGACCCAGAAACAATCGAGGCGCTTACCAAAACGCCTAATTGGGGTTTTCATACCATGGGACCAGACCAGTTTGCATTTGTAGATGAAGAAAATTTTTACAAATACAATGGTAAGTCAGGTGAGCTTAGCCCTATAAAAGGATTAAAAGAACAGCTAGAGGCCGCGAACACTTACACTTTTTTAAAACCTCTATCAACTCACCCTGACGAGTACCTAATCAGTATGTCTAGTAAGCTGTTTAGGTATAATGAAAGCACGCAAAAGCTCACGCTTGTCTACGAGGCTACAAACTTTAACCCATTAGCTTTTGCGACTATCCATGATTGGGTGATTGATTATAACAATATACTTTGGCTCGCCTCTTCTGATGAAGGGTTAATAGGTATTGATGCAGATACATACGAAATAAAACACCGCATTAATCGTCAATCAGGTTTAAAAGCTAAATCAGTATTCGGTCTTCAAATTGATCGTTTCGGCTTTTTATGGATGAGTACACAAAATGGTCTATATCGTTTAGATTTGAGTTCACTTGCGCTCGATAGCTATTTTATAAGAGATGGTCTGGCTGTTAATGAGTTTAATTTCGACGCAGATACGACTTTCGATAACGGTGAGATTGCTTTTGGCTCTACCCGTGGTGTACTTATCGCAGCTCCCGAAGACTTCTTATCATCTGCTGTAGAAATAGGTAACATCACGACCGAAATAACGGATGTATCATTACTATCGCGAGAGCTCAATTATCATCCTTACAAGTATGTAAACTCACCATTGCAGATCACCTCAGAAGATATGGGCTTAGGTGTGAGTTTTTCTAATTTTGATACCATTAATAAAGATAAGACACTGTATAAGGTTACGCTGGATGGCCCAACATCGTTGCAATACGATAAATTAAAGACCAATGAAGTTTTCTTTACAAAATTACCTCCCGGTGATTACGTTTTATCGATTTCGTCTTCATCAGAAATCAGTGAGGCTATTTCAGCAACAAGGCAACTGCGCTTTAATGTCGCTCACGCCCCTTGGACATCCCCCATAGCAAAGACCTCATATGGCGTAATTATTTTCACAATATTACTGATCATCTTTTGGCAATATCGAGCTCGCCAACAAGCGATCAGTCGTGCTCATGTTGAGGTTTTAAAATCACAACAACAAACAGAGCTTGCCTTAAGCAGTAACAAAAGTGGCGTATGGGAGATCAATCTAGCCAATGACATACTCTACACCAACCGTTTTTCGGCTGAACTTGGCTATAATGAGTTCAAAGACCGCATAGCGATTAAAGACTTTATTGCCTTAATTCACCCACACGATCGCAATTATGTTATCAATAAATGGCAGTTGTTTTTAAAAGAAGCCAACAAACAACAGTGGAATATTACCTATCGTTTAAAACATAATAATGGCGATTGGCTTTGGTATGAAGATGTTGGCCGGGTAGTAGAAACGAATGAGACAGGCGGCCCCTTAAAGGTTGCGGGCTTTTACACTAATATCACCGAACAAAGAGCTAATGCCCAGCAAGCAAGTGTACTTGGGGAAGCCTTTAGTCAAATTAATGATTGGCTGCTTATTTTAGATAATACACTCATGCCTTTTTCTGCAAACGCCAGTTTTAGCGAAGCATTTGCAACACCAGCAAATATTGCTGACTTAACAACGAGAGACTTTATCAACGCGATAGGTCGAACTAAATACTTTGAATATGTAAGTATTTTAAAAACACTCAAACCCAAGCAAAACTGGAAAACAGAAGCCTTTATTCGCACCTTAAAAAATGCTTCGCATCCAGTGCATATTAGTGTCACAGCAGTTGCTAAAGACAGTCAAACGATTAACTATTACGTCATCGTGATTTCTGACTTAACGGAACAAAAACGCGCTGAGGATGAGTTAAGATATTTAGCAAATTACGACTCTTTGACTGGGCTACCAAACCGTACCTTAATGTATGCAAAAATCAATAGCAGCATTAATCGCGCTAAAAAGCACAATAAGTTAGCCGCCCTGTTATTCATTGATTTAGATAAATTTAAACCTGTAAATGACTCATTTGGTCATGCTGTCGGCGACCAACTGTTATGTAATGTAACACAACGAGTTAAACAGATACTGCCACAAAGTGCGCTCGTTGGCCGTCAAAGTGGTGACGAATTTTTAGTGCTTGTTAAAGATTTACAATCTCCTCAAGCATTGAGTGAGCTAGTTAAAAAGCTCACCAAAGAGCTTGCCAATAAAGTAATCATTGATGATTTTTCTATCAATATATCAGCAAGTATCGGCGTAGCACTTTACCCATTCGATGCAAAAACAGCAGATGATCTCATTCGAAATTCAGATATTGCTATGATGCATGCCAAACAATCTGGCAGAAATAACTTTAAATACTTTACTGAGCAAATGAATAACCAGTTAACTAAAAAGTTATTGCTAGAAAATGCGTTAAAAGACGCATTCAAAGACGATGTTTTATTCAACAATTATCAACCTATTGTCAATGCAAACACGAAAACCATTAATGGTGCAGAACTTCTAATGCGCTGGAAGACCGTACAAGGTTATGTGTCTCCTGCAGAGTTCATTCCTATTGCCGAAGAAATTGGTTTGATTGATTTAATGACCGAGCAAGCACTTGACCGAGCACTGACAGAGTTAAAACCTATACTGCGTGCCAACCCAAAATTTTACTTGTCTTTGAACTTGTCACCCACCCATATTCTAAAGTCAAACTTAACTGAACGTTTGCTAATGATCCTCAACAATCATCTAGTTAAACCTATTCAGCTGCGTCTTGAAATCACCGAAAACACGCTACTCGAAGACAAAGACAAAGCATCAAAACAACTGCAAAAACTCAAAAATGCAGGCTTTAAGTTGTTACTTGATGACTTCGGAACTGGTTACTCGTCACTCACCTATTTAAACCAATTCCCGATAGATGTGATAAAAATTGACCAAAGTTTCGTACGTAACATTGGTTCTGATAACAGTAATGAATCAATCATTAAGACCATTCACGCCTTATCCGTTAATCTAGGCTTGTATTGTATCGCCGAAGGTGTTGAAACACTTGAGCAGATTAACTTTTTACGCAATATGGGTTGTGATGATTTACAAGGCTATTATTTTGCAAAGCCAATGGAAGCTGAAGATCTAATCAAAGAAAGTACCATTCAAACTATTGTAGATCGTTTAAACGAGTTGTAAGCCACTTATTTAAACACTGATAAAGCTCATCTTTGTTTATTGGTTTAGATATAAAGTCATCCATTCCCGCGACCAAGCAACGCTTTTGATCTTCTTCAAACGCATTTGCAGTGATAGCAATAATGACTGCATCACCATAACGTTCAGGGTTTTGTTTTATTTTTTGAGTACATTGGTAACCATCCATATTTGGCATCTGACAATCCATTAGAATGATATCTACATCAGACTTTTCTAAGTGCGCAAGCGCTTCAATACCATCATTAGCTTGATGCAATGAACAGGAGGTATCTAACATCATTTTTTTAAGGACAATTTGATTTATAGGATTATCTTCAACAATTAAAACTTGGATCCCTTTTAAATCAGGTTTTTGTACATTTTGGCTTTGCATTACTTTTGCGTCACTTTGCACAATAGGCACTTTAATTGTAAATTCACTACCTTGGCCTTGTTGACTTTCCAGTGATAACGTACCGTTCATCAACTCCACAATACGCTGGCTGATTGTTAAGCCTAAACCCGTTCCACCGTATTTACGGGTAGTTGAAATATCTGCTTGGGTAAATTCATTAAATAGTTTAGCTTGCTGCTCAGCTGAAATACCAATACCGGTATCACGCACTCGAATAACTAAATACGGCTCTTCAATAGTACAGTTTAATGTAATTTCACCAGTTTCTGTAAACTTACCCGCATTACTCAAAATATTATTAACGACTTGGCTAAACCTTAATGGATCTAAACTAATATAATTTGGAATGTCGTCTGCAATAGACAAGCTGAACTTTACTGTCGGCTTAACACTTGTATTGCTAAACACCTTGGCGAGTTGACTAAGCAAAGCTTTGATTTCAACGGCCCGATACTCTAATTTAAGCGCCCCCGCTTCAATTTTTGAAAAGTCTAAAATATCATTTAAAATCAGCAGTAAATTATTGGCACTTTGATGTATCATCGCCAACTCTTCACGCTCAGTCTCAGGTAAGGTTTGGTTATCTAACAACAGTTGCGTCATCCCTAAAATGCCGTTGAGTGGGGTACGTATTTCATGACTCATATTTGCTAAAAACTGTGACTTAGTTCTATTAGCCTGATTGGCAAGCCTTACCGCTTCAACAAGCTCATTCGTTTTATCATTTACTTGCTGCTCGAGTTTGGCGTTAAAGTCTTGTAATTTATTATTAAGCTGTTCATTTTCGTGATTAGCGTGATGTAAGCGACTAAAGCTCAAGGCAAGCTTATTTGCCAAACTCGAAAACTGAGCCTGCAATCGACTTACTTCTAACCATGTTTCGGGTAAGTGAGCTTTGGTAATTGCATTTTCTGGATCAAACTTATCTATTTGCTCTGCCAACTTTAATATTGGCGTTGTAAGCCAGCGGCTAAGTTGAGTGATGAAAATACTGGTCAGTAAGATAATAAAAATAATCATCACAATAGATTGCCCCCATGCACTGACCGCAACGTCATTTGCATAACGACGATTAAGCATGGTTACAACCAACCAATTATGCTCACTTGAACGCGCCTCACGAGCATAAAATTGTTGCTCATTTTCAATATTAAACATTTTAAAGCGTGTATCATCGGAAAAGGTTGTTAGTTCATCAGTTGTCAGTTGCTGTAGCTCAGTAAAATCATCTAAAGTGCTATAAACAACCTTGTTTGATGCATCAAGTATTAATAGCTCACCTTCGTGCGTAAACAAACTTGGTCGCAAGCCAGCAAAATAATCAAACATCAGTGAACCTTCTACAACACCAGAAAACATCCCATCGGTGTAGATTGGCGCAGATACAGCCACTATAGGTAAAGAGCCAAATCCTCTGCCTTTAAAGATTGTTGATATGTAGCCGTTGTGATTGTTAGGGGCGTTAATAAAGTAGTCTCTATCTGCAACATTGGCGCGAATATTAGATTGCTGTAGGCTGACAGCTAATGACTTAGGATAAAAATGTGTAACATCAGCAAGCGCATCAACGATGATTTGTGTCCTAAAACCAGGATATAAATGCGCCATGTTTTCGAGGGCAATTTGCTTAGGAACACCACTGGCAATACTTTTTGCAGTTAGAACAACCCCCTTCTTGTGATGATCAAGATGAGCATCAATATTACGTGTGATCTCCTTAGCTTTTTCTTTTAATTGGGCATTTATCTCATACTCAATCCGTGCATAGTGATTGTTGGTTAATACTATTGAGGTCAAAATAACAACTAACACAACGAGCAGGGTAACGACGTAATTTAAAATTTTATAAAGAGACGAGTAATGTTTATGCCAAGAGTAACGGCTGAAAAAGAAACTTAATAAGTCGATAACCGAAAGATAAATCGCGGCATTTAAGCAATATTTAGCCAATGCAATTGCGATAGTTAGAATAGGAAGAGCTAAGAAGAAGTGCCCAAAGGCCCACAATGCAGGTAACCCTAAAGCAAGCCAAAACATCATCCCTCTGAGAAAAACCGGCTTTGCTTTAGATAAACAAACTATCTGCAGATAAATTAATTCGAATGCAAAAACAATGGACGGCCATGCATGACCCCATCGATAAAAGATAAAACCAGTGCTCAAAATAAAGGTGATAACTGCAAATCGCCAGCCTAAAAGCAATAAGCTTAAGATAACGAAAAGCTGACCGAGTAAAAATTCAGAGCTATCTAGAAACCAAATAGGCAGTAAATTAACAACACCTGCGATGCATCCCAAAAGCACCGCAGTCATAAAGTTAAAATATACTGGTTTATTTTTAAGCAAAGGCGCTATTCCACTAATATGTTCTACCTTTAACTTAAAAGAAAAATTAACATTTTACCAATTTAATTAACATGGTGACATTCATGACTTTCTACCTGCAAAACACTTTTTTCGATATTAAAGCGCACACGTAGTAGCGTCTCAATTTTTAAGCGACACGCCTCATCATGCTTTTCAATAGTACAATGGCGCTTTAAGACCACGTGCGCACCAACCACGATGTCTTTGTCATGGCGTACCACTGTAACATTATGAACATTTTGTACATGCTCAACTGAGGCAATACTTTGCTCTATCTCTGATACATCTGGAAGTTTACTCTTGTTTTCCATAAGTCCTTTGATACAGCGGGTAATTACTTTTACTCCCGTAAACAAAACAAAGGAAGCGATCAACATACTTGAGATGATATCGATTTCAGGCCAGCCAGTTAAATGAATTAAAATACCTGCAAAGAAAGTAGAAACTGTAGAGATTAAGTCAAAAAATGAGTGCAGAAATACCGCATACACATTAATACTGGCTTTACGCCCTTTGTACAGAACCCACGCAGCAGCACCATGAAATAAGAAGCCAATCGCTGAAATCACAGACATTAAATAGCTATTAATCTGTAAATCATGTCCATCAGAATGGTGTAAAAACCGCTCTCCCCCTTCAAATAAGATGATCACACTAATGCTCAGATACAAAATGCCATTGATTAGGCCCCCTGTCAGTTCAGCACGCTGGTAACCATCGTTATAATTTTTTGCAAAATGAATCGCCATGCTTGAAGCGATCAAAGCAATAAATAAAGAGCTGTTATGAACAAATAAATGCCCAGCATCGGCAAGTACAGCAAGCGAATTTGAAAAGTAGGCACCGATGATTTGAATAACCATAAACGAGCATGTTATTGCTAAGGCAATTAACAAGCGGCGTCTAGATGCTTGGTGCGTAGTAATATCTGTCATGAAGAAGTGAAAAACCTATTCGCTGTATAAAGAAATGATATAAAGTAGCAATTGTAATACGAGAAGCACTTAAACGCACTAAAAACTTAGGTACTTAGCCCTTTTTGAAAGTTATTTGCGCGATTCATAAGTTAAAAAGAGTTCAACCTACAGAAGAGAGTAAAGCGTTAACAACGAAATGGTTAACGCTTATGACAATGACAAATCACACCTTAAATTGGCTCACTAAATCTTTAAGGTGCTGTGCACGCGATAATAAGCTTTGCGTACCACGTTGTTGTTGCTCTGCGTTATCATGAATTTGTGTTGCACTGTCTGAAATATCATGTGCCGACTGATTGATATGCTCAACGACTGTGCCCTGCTCCTCAGTCGCAGCAGCAACTTGATGATTACCTTGACTAATAACTTCAAACTTTTGCTGAATAGATTGCAACGCAGATACTGCAATATGTGTCAGCTCAGTCACCTTTTGACTACTTTGAGTACCTTCAGCTATCGCTTCTTGTGATTGCAATGAAGAACTTTGTAAACGTGATACCTGCTCTCTTATTTCTGATGTCGACTTTTGCGTACGTTGTGCAAGTGAACGCACTTCATCTGCAACAACAGCAAAACCACGCCCTTGTTCACCTGCTCTGGCGGCTTCTATGGCAGCATTGAGCGCCAACAGATTAGTTTGTTCCGAAATAGCATTGATCACTTCAACAACTGAGTTAATTTCTGCAGCCTGGTTGGCAAACTCGCCGATACTCTTATCAACCGTGAGCAGAATGTCGTTAAGTTCATTCATAGTTTGAGCGGTCGCAGCCATGCTTTGATTCGTTGCAACGGTTTCTTTTACGGCCTCTTCGGTGTCGTTAGCAGTACGATGGGCGATATCAGACACTTCATTGATCGTTTGTCCCATTTCTGTGATAGCTGTCGCAACTTGATCGGTCTGTGCTCGTTGGTCATCAGTTGCGGTAAATGTCTTGTTTGCAAAACTTGCTAGCTCATCAATGCCTTCACGCATGGCTTGCTCTGTAACACTGATTTCATCAACGAGCTCAGCGACTTTGCCTATAATTGCGTTAAATCCCTTAGCAAGATGACCCAATTCGTTATCAACGCTATCGTCCAAACGCTTTGTTAAGTCACCACCGTGGCCGGCCATACCGAGCAGTTCGTCTCCCACACCGCGTATTTTCTTACTTAACCAATTCGCAAAATACAGAGTCAGTACCAAAAAGATAACAGCAAGCACAACGCTAACAACAATAGATATCCAAACAACCTTATTAATCGCACTGGAAATCTCTTGCTTTGGCTGTATCGCAACTAAGGTCAAACCTGTCCCCTCAATTGGCATAACCCCAGCGTAAACATCCTCACCACTCAGTTCTACTTGCGATAATATAAAACCATCATGTTGGTTTTTCATTAGCTGCTGCAATGTGCTCAATGAGCTTACATCTGAAACTGGTTTGCCAATGTAGGCATCATTTGCATGGGCAATAATGCGCTTACTATCGTCAATTAAAAATAAGTAACCTTGCTCGCCAATTTTGCGCGACGTGACGATGCTAGAAATATCTGAAATATCATATCCAAGCCCAGCAACACCAAGACGTTGCCCTGCTATTTCAACCAAAGTATTTACATATAGAGTCAGGTGTCCACCTTGTTCACTGACATCTAATGCGAGCGCTTGGCGTTTATCTGAGCGAATGAAATCAAAAAACCAACTGTCTCTTGGCTCACTTTGTGAGATTGATTTAAAAAAGCCATCTTGTGTGTAATAACTCATCGAGTTTTTACTCACCCAAAACACCGATGATGCCCCACTCTTTTTTTGTAAATCAGCAAAGTAAGCCATTACGCGTTGATGAATTGGCGAGCTTTTCTCACCTTCGTTCATCCACGTATGCAGAATTTGGTTTTCAGCTAACGACTGTGAAACAGAGATGGGGTAACGCATTTGAGCATCAATTTCAGCAGCAACTTTACCCACAGCATCTGGCAGAAGCTGTTGTTCAGTTTGTTGATAATAAAGCCCTGAAAATTGGCTGGTGTTGATTAAAGCACTAACCACAGTGACAACAAATAGTGCAATTAATACAAAACTAATAAAAATAGTCCGCAGCGATAGATTTCGCATGTGGCAAACCTCATACTTTAATAGTGGATTTTTAGGTTAGAGGCCATCCTTGCGTCTTATTTGCAATTTTAGATAACAAGTCAATGTTAAGCAATTGCAATTTAAGCTTTTATTATTGTTTTAAGTTAAATGACTATCAAACTCAAGCACACCATTAACAGATTCCACGCTGCTTCTCTCCCACTCTAAAAGACTCACTAAATTAACGCTGATTGTCGTAAATACTTTGACTCTAAGGTTCGGTGATTATTGTTATTTTTTGTTTATATGCTTTAGGTGACATGCCGTACCAGCGATTAAATGCATGATGAAATGCACTAACCTCTGAATAGCCACACAAAAAAGCAATTTCTGTTAGTGATAAGTCTGTTTCGCTTATAAGCGAAGTACTTTTTTGTTGTCGAAGTTTGGTTAATTCTTGACTAAAAGTCGTGCCTTCTTTTGCAAGGCGCCTTTGCAGCGTTTTCTCGCTCACATTTAGTGCGTGCGCCATTACACTGCAACTAACTTGTCCTTGGGTTAAATGCTCTTCCAGTAAAATGCGCAAAATATCTGTGACATTGGTTTGTGTTGTGATTTTAATTTGACCTGACACAACTGACTGGCTTTCTACTAATTCACTAAAAAATAAGCTATGGGTTTTAGCGCCATATTCAATTGGGCAGTTAAAATGTTCATTAAGTTCGGCATTAGGCTCTTTACGTTGTAAATAAACTCGACTTGGACACCAGTCCTTTCCCTTTACTGTTCGCGCTATTTTTAAACAAAATGCCATTGGCGCTTCATAGCTAAGTAAGGACATATCGCGTTCACCATCGTTAAAGTTAAATCGCAACTCATACTCGTTACCATGATCAATTAACGACACATTATGGGTATCTCCCATCAGTTTTTGATATCGTAAAATCAGTCGAAATGCACTCAGCAAATGCGTTGCTTGAATAATGGCCATACCAACGACAGGAATAGCACGCACATTCATATTACTGCCTACATACAACCCCAAGTGCGTATCGGGCAATAAAGCTTGTGCTTGTTTCCATAGTGTACTGACATTAGCCTGTGGATACCGTGCTGTTTGACTGCTCAAATCGGCTAAGGGAATATTAGCTTGTGCAAATAACTCATTAATCGGCAAACCTTGCCACTTAAATGACTCAGCCATAGCCCTAAGCCACCAGCTTGATAGGGTGCGCATACATGTCCTACAAAAACAATTTAATGACCCATATTATCAAGTAAAATAATAAATAAAAGCCTATTGTTTACCTGTAATTAACAAAGGAGACAACAATATGGGCACTGTAGCAAGTAAACGCGAGTTCGCGAGCTTTAAAGAGTTTTACCCCTACTACTTACAAGAACACAAAAATAAAGTCTGTCGTCGCTTACATTTCTTTGGCAGTTGGTTAGTTTTGGCAATTTTGTTTGCCGCTATTTATCAACAGCAATATAGCTGGCTAATTCTATGCCCACTTGTGGGTTATGGCTTTGCTTGGGTGGGGCATTTCTTTTTTGAGAAAAATCGCCCAGCGACCTTTACGCACCCATTTTATAGCTTCATAGGCGATTGGGTGATGTTTAAAGACATTATTATTCGTAAAGTGCCATTTTAGGAAGCTATCATGACCATAAAAAACACAGTATCAGAGCAAGAATGGCAAGCCCGTGTTGAGCTTGCTGCCGCATATCGATTGGTTGCATTGTATGGCTGGGATGATTTGATTTTTACCCATATTTCTATGCGTGTACCAGACACTGAAAACGAATTTTTGATCAATCCTTACGGCATGATGTTTCACGAAATCACTGCATCTAGTCTTATCAAGGTAGACCAACAATGTAATAAGCTGCACGACAGTGAATACCCGGTCAATCCTGCGGGATTTAATATTCACAGTTGCATTCATATGGCGCGCAATGATGCCCATTGCGTTATTCATACTCATTCACTGAATGGCACAGCTGTGTCAGCTAATAAAGATGGTTTACTACCAATTTCACAACAGGCTGTCGTGGTGCATTCAG
This sequence comes from Pseudoalteromonas sp. APAL1, assembly GCF_021532475.1. Lineage (NCBI taxonomy): Bacteria > Pseudomonadati > Pseudomonadota > Gammaproteobacteria > Alteromonadales > Pseudoalteromonadaceae > Pseudoalteromonas > Pseudoalteromonas sp. APAL1. The sequence continues at coordinate 12,300 of NZ_JAKGAW010000020.1, forward strand.
GGTTAAGCTATCACGACTATGAAGGCATTGCGCTAAATCCCGCTGAGCAAGACCGATTAGTTAATGATTTAGGTAGTAACAACTTTTTAATGCTGCGCAATCATGGCCTATTAACAGTAGGTAAAACTGTTGCTGATGCATTTTTATTTATGTACGTATTTGAAGCAGCGTGTGCTGTGCAAACCCGTACGTCACAAAACACCGAGCAACTCGTGCAAGTGCCAAGCGCTATCATTGATGGGATTAAAGGACAAACAGAAATAGCAACTAAAGGGCTAGGTGGTGCAATCGCATGGCCTGCGTTACTGCGTTTATTGGACAATAAGAGCCCCGGATATGATCAATAAGGATTTCCTATGCAAGTAGATATCATGACTAAAGTAGTGCTGCCTTTAGCACTATTTATCATCATGTTTGGCATGGGCTTAGGGCTTAAAAAGAAAGACTTTGGGGCTTTGTTTATCAGCCCCAAAGCGCTCAGTATCGGTCTAAGCTGCCAACTGTTATTACTGCCTTGTGTGGCGTTTCTACTAGCTGTAAGTTTTAACTTACCAGCAGAGCTGGCGATAGGCTTGATTTTAGTAGCCTGTTGTCCAGGAGGAGTGACCTCTAATTTATACACATACTTATTTAAGGGTGATGTTGCCCTTTCAATTAGTTTAACAACAATAGCAACCTTTATATCGCCATTTACGCTGCCAATAATTATGCATTTTGCAATGGAAATGTTTAGCGTTCCAGGACACGAATTCCAGTTACCTATCGTAAAAACAATTGTGCAAATGTTAGTCATCACCCTACTACCAGTGAGTTTGGGAATGCTGTTTAATCATTATCGCTCACACATAAGTAAAAAACTTGAGCCTCTTACTCGCAGTTTTTCTAGTATTTTTTTAATCGTTATTGTCATTGCAATAATTCACAAAAATTCAGAGCAAATGATTGGCTTCTTCGCCAGTAGCGGTATCGCAACATTCACACTAAACGTGAGTACCTTATTACTTGGACTCTTAATTGCTAAAATGTCGGGGTTATCAAACAAACAACAAATGAGTATTGCCGTAGAGGTTGGCTTGCAAAATGGCACACTGGCGATTTTAATTGCCAGCACTTTAATGAATAACCCTACGATTGCTATTCCAGGGGCAACTTACAGCTTATTTATGTTCGTAACGGGGTATGCTTTTTGTGCTCTATTCAAGTTACAAAATAACAGACAAGCGCTACAACTTATTAAAGACAAGCCATAACAATCACACCTATTTCTGACCAAAAAAAACAACCTTAAAACTAAAGCATGCCAAGGACTTACTTGGCGCTTTTTACATTTGTAATCGTTCTTGTACATCGGCTTTTTTTGGGTCAATATCTCTGTATGGCTGTTTTTATAGGGACATAGTGTGGCCAAATATAACGATACTCAATTACCAATTCATACCGCCGAGTTAAAGCTAGCGCTCGACAACTTACCTGCGTATGTGTACATCAAAGATGATTACTCACGATATGTTTATGCAAACAAATTAACGTTAAACCTATTAGCATGTAATGAATCAGAGCTGCTTTTTAAAACCGATATGGATCTATTTCCGCAAAGTACTGCAGAAAAACTATTAAACATCGATGCGCGTGTTCTTAGTGGAGAGCGCACTCGTGAAGAAATTGAACTTACTTTATCAAAAGGAGAGAAAAGTATTTTCTGGGAGGTAAAATCCCCCATCTTTTCCGATTCGGATCCTAATAAAGTCATTGGCATACTGGGAATTTCAACCGATATAACCGAACGAAAAGAACTTGAACAACAACTCCTATACGATGCCTCCACAGACCCATTAACCGATTTATTAAACCGACGTTATTTCTTCCTTCGCCTTGCTCTCGCGCTACAATTGAGTAAAAGCAAGCAAACTTACGGCGCTGTTATCTTTATCGACCTCAATAAGTTTAAAAAGCTAAATGATATGTATGGCCATAATGTTGGCGACGACTACTTAATAGAAATTTCAAAGCGAATGAAAACCACTATGCGTGATAACGACTGTATAGCGCGTCTAGGAGGAGATGAATTTGTTATTCTTTTAGAAGGACTTGGACGTGAAGAGCAACATGCAAAAGATAATGCGCGTAGAGTTGCCCATAAGATCCAATCAGCAATAGAGGTCGAATTTAGACACCCTCATGTTACGTATTACGGTTCGGCTAGTGTTGGGGTTACCATGTTTTATGGTAATACCAAAAGTGCTGAAGAAGTCGTTGCTCAAGCTGATCAAAGCATGTATCTCATAAAACACTCTTTTAACAAACGGATTGATTGCTAGCCTATTAGCAAAAAGAGCTTAGCTAGAGATGTGTAATGAATAGCATAAATCATAAACACCACCTCATTAATGCAATAAGGTGGTGTTACTCGCTAATTTTTATCTAGTTATAGGCCCAGATGACAGAGTTTTTCATAGTGCCATGTTTTGCTTTTACCCGTTTGTGACTCCAGGCCAACACCGGCATTTTGCTGTAATGAAAAAACGTTCATTTACCAAAGCTTTACATACTTCTTTTTAAAAAATGGGATCTATTAACTGTATTTTTTATATTGCAAAATGATGGCAGCACTTATCCTGTAGTGATAATCTCAATATTTGGTAAAAACATTAACCGTATCTAAGGAAAGTACATGGATCCAGTATCACAAATTCTCGACTTACTTTTGAATGTCGAAACCTTTATTCTTATTTTTGTATTAGTGCTACTAAAAAGCAGCGTTAAATTCGTGCCACAAAACCGCGCTTGGCTTATAGAGCGATTTGGTAAATATCATTCAACCAAAGAAGCGGGCTTAAACTTTATTGTGCCATTTATCGACCGTATTGCAGCAGACCGAAGTTTAAAAGAGCAAGCACAAGATGTGCCTTCTCAGTCAGCTATCACTAAAGATAATATCTCACTTATCGTCGATGGCGTACTGTATTTCCGAGTACTTGATCCTTATAAAGCAACCTATGGTGTTGATGATTATGTATTTGCCGTTACTCAGCTATCGCAAACAACCATGCGTTCAGAGCTTGGTAAAATGGAGCTAGATAAAACCTTTGAAGAACGTGACATGTTAAACACCAACATAGTTAGTGCTATTAATCAGGCTTCTGAGCCTTGGGGTATTCAAGTTTTACGTTACGAGATTAAAGACATTGTGCCGCCTAATTCTGTAATGGAGGCCATGGAAGCACAAATGAAAGCAGAGCGAGTAAAGCGTGCACAAATTTTAGAGTCTGAAGGCGACCGTCAGTCAGCTATCAATGTGGCAGAGGGTAAAAAGCAAGCACAAGTCCTTGCTGCAGAGGCTGAAAAAGCAGAGCAAATCTTACGCGCTGAAGGTGAAGCAAAAGCAATTATCGCCGTTGCAGAAGCACAAGCCGATGCACTTCGTAAAGTCGGTGAAGCCGCTGACACTGAACAAGGTCAAAAAGCAATTCAACTCGACCTTGCGACTAAAGCCATTGCCGCTAAAGAAGCGATAGCTCGTGAATCATCAGTAGTTTTATTACCTGAGAGTGGCACTGATGCAAGCTCGCTGGTTGCTCAAGGTATGTCTATTATTAATTCTTTAAATAAGAAACAACAAAATTAGGTGAAGCGATGGCGTTTTTAGATACCCATTTAGCCGAAGCATTAATGATTTTAGGTGTTATCGCGCTAATCGTTGAGGTTGCCGTACTGGGTATGAGCACCTACGTATTATTGTTTTTAGGCTTATCTTTATTTGCTAGTGGCTTACTTATGAATATAGAGCTACTTGCAAGTACTTACACCACGGCACTTTGGAGTAATATTGTGTTTACTCTTGGTTTTGCAGTCGTGCTGTGGCGCCCCCTAAAACGCATGCAAGATAAAACAGAGACTCAGCCTGTTCACAGTGACTTTGCTGAACTGACCTTTGTTGTAAATGCAGATGTTGATGACCAAGGTTTAACCACACACCAATATTCGGGCATTCAGTGGCAACTAAAAAGCCACTCCCCCATTGCGGCTGGGAGCACTGTAAAAGTCACCGACAAACAAGTCGGTGTACTTTGGGTTGAAGCTATTTAACTCGCTTAGAGTCAAAACTCTATTTAATTTTGTAACCGTGTTTGTTATGGTTAGTAGCAATCACGGTTATAAGCAAGGTAGCAGTAATGGATAATAACAAGGCACTCGTTGTAGAAGGCGGCGCTATGCGCGGTATTTTTGCCACAGGTGTGCTTGATACGTTTATTAAAGAAAGCTACCAACCTTTCAAGCAATGCTATGGTGTTTCAGCAGGAGCCACCAACATCGCAGCTTATTTATGTGCTCAATATAAACGTAACCATGCGGTGATCACAGATTACTCGTGTCGACCTGAGTTCATTAATTATGTTCGCTTTTTAAAAGGCGGTCACCTGTTTGATTTAGACTGGCTATGGCAAGAAACCATTCGAGATATTCGCCTTGATTTAGACACCTTCGAAAAACAAGCGAGTGAGTTTTATATCGTTGCAACCAATATTAAAACAGGTAATGCTGAGTATTTAAAAGCAACTGCTGAACTTATAGAAGAGCAATTGAAAGCCTCATGTGCACTACCAATTGCATACCGCCAATACCCACAGATCAACAGTATGCAATTAACAGATGGTGGTGTAGCCGATTCTATTCCTATTCGTAAAGCTTACGAAATGGGTAATAAGGAAATTACAGTTATTTTGTCTCAGCCGATTGGCTATCGAAAAAAACCATCGAAAGCACCTTGGCTTGTTAAACGACTTTACAAAGAAACACCCGCGCTTGCTGAGGCATCCATCTTACGAGCAGAAAACTATAATCAAAGCATTGACTTTGTTATGAATCCACCGAGTGACTGTAAAGTTAACATCATCGCTCCTCCTCCTGATTTTGCTGTAGGTCGAACAACAAAGTCTTACGCTAAGTTATCAGCAGGATATGAAATGGGTATTGCGGCAGGAAAACAGTTTTTAAGCAATTTAGCTTAATAGCTAATCGCGTATAGAAACGAATTTTTGCAATACACACCCCAAATTATTGCAAAAACTTGCTTAAATAATATTCTCTATTAGTTTTAATACTAAGTCCTTACAAACATTCTAATGCTCATGTTAAATAACTACACCGTTCGTACGCGATTAGCCATCTTGGCTTTGTTACCGGTTACAGTTTTTGTGATCACCTCTATTTTTACAATGTCTATAATGTCGAGCATGGTAAAAGGCATCGACAGTCTTTACGACGATAGAGTCATCCCGCTTGAGCAAATAAAAACAGTATCGGACAATTATGCCGTTAGCATTGTCGATTTGTTTCATAAATACCGTGCTGAGCAAATTTCAAAAAATGATTTTCTTGCTGCGGTTGAAAACGCAAAGGGTGTTGCCGACAACAAATGGAAAAGCTATTTAGGCACCAAGCTCACCAATGAAGAGCAACGCTTAGTTAATATCGTGGAAAAAAACCTTGCTGTGGTAGAAAGCGAACTCAGCGCGTTTTTAACCCAAGTTAAAAGTGACCAACTTAAAGTAGTGCCTAACGAGGTGTTTGTAAAAAGCCTTTACGATGTGTTCGACCCACTCAGCGAAAGCTATCAAGGGTTGATAAACCTTCAAATCAATGAAGCTAATAAGTTTAAACTTGCATCTGAAAAAGATTTTAAACAAGTCACTATAGCCATGAGCGCATCCATCAGTATTTTAATAATCATCTTATTATTTATTGCATTTGTCATTTACCGTTCTATTCATAACCCTCTGTTATCATTAAGTAAAACCATTGGTTCTATCTCTAAAAGTGCTGACCTACGGCTCAGAGCAGAAACTTATGGCAACGATGAAATAGCTCAAGCAGCCACTCATTTCAACGCGATGATGAAGCGAATACACGACCTAGTAAATGATGTAACTAATGCAACATTGACCTTATCTTCAGCAGCAGAGCAAATGAACTCAATTAGTGATCAAGTAGCAAGCACTGCCACAGAGCAAGAGCATCAATCAGCAATGATTGCTACCGCAATTACTCAAATGAGTAGCGCGATTGAGCAAGTGGCCGCAAATGCGCTTTCAACCTCAGAAAAAGCCACCCATACAGATAAAACAGCTAAACTTGGCCAGCAATCAGTACAAGAAAACATTGATGCAATAAATCGCTTATCGCAAATAGTTAATGCAAATACACAAATTATCAATGAGTTAAATACACAAACAACTGATATAAACCAAGTCGTGATGATGATCCAAGGAGTCGCAGAACAAACTAATTTATTAGCTCTTAACGCGGCGATTGAAGCAGCTCGTGCGGGAGAATCAGGTCGTGGTTTTGCAGTTGTGGCTGATGAAGTCAGACAGCTTGCACATAACACCCAAAAAGCGACCGCTAATATCAATGAAATGATTACTAAACTACAAGCAATGGCACAGCAAGCAGTCACCGCCATGGGTAATGCAGATGACAGTGCCAAACAAAGTGTTGAATACGCTGAGCGCTCATCACAATTACTCACTGAAATTACTCAAGAAATGGCACTTATTGCCGATATGAACAACCAAGTATCCACCGCAACAGATGAGCAAACGACTGTTGCAAACGAGCTAAGTTGTAATATTAATGAATTTAGTAGCAGCATTTCACTGGTTAGCGAAAGTTCACAACAAAATGCACAAGCCAGCCAAGAATTGGCTTCTTTGGCTTCGCGTTTACAACAGCAGGTGCATGTTTTCAAAGTATAAATGCAGAGACTCAAATAAATGAATAGAACAATATTTATTTTATTGATGGTATTCGCGCTATTCATTAAACAGAGCTTTGGTCAAGAGCAAATTGTTATTCAACTTGCAAAACCGAGCTATACCGACGCGGTAAAAAATCAATACATCCACGATATTCTCATTAAAAGCTTCGCCGCAATGGGCGTAGACGCTGTATTAATGTACAACACCCAGCCAATGAATGATAAACGTATTATTGAACAACTTAGTCATAATAAAACAATTACCTTAGCTTGGCTGTCTTTCCCTTATAAGCAACCCACTTCATTAGTTAACACCACAATTCCTTTATACAAGGGTTTGCACGGTAAGCGTTTGCTTATTATTCGGGGTGATGACCAAGCAAAGTTCAGTGCAATAAAAAGCCTTGATCAATTAAAACCATTAATTGCATTACAGCAGCAAAGTTGGTCTGATTATACGGTGCTAAGAGACAATGACTTAACTGTTAATGGCGAGCTTGATTATCCTGGCATGATCAAAGCTCTAGAGACAGGTTTTGCCGATTACTTTCCACGCTCAGTACTGGCTATTGGCACTGAACTCAATAGACTCAAACAGTTCAACTTTATCGTTGCACCAAACATTATGCTGCAATATCCCAGCGACTATTACTTTTACTTAAGCAAAGAGAATCAACACATTAGGGATTTGCTAGAACAAGGTATGCAAAAGCTAAAACAATCAGGTGAACTTGAGCGGCTCTATTTGCAATATTTTGGTGATGTTGAAAAACAATACTCTTTAAATCAACGCCACACCATAACGCTAAAGAACAAGGAGTAAGCATGCTAAAAGCAGTGCTAATTATCATCATGGCATTGGCTATTTTTGCCATGGGTTTTATGGCTGGGGTTTACAGTTTGCCTATTTTAACGGAGCAACCAGCGCCCGATGTTGCTATTTTGAAGCAGCATCAAGATAGAGCTCAGTTTAGTGCCGCGTTTAAGCCAGACCTTAAAGGCTCAGATCGCCTTCATTATGGTGATGGGATGCTCTATCTAACAAATGATGCTATTTCTATGCAAGGTACTTTATCACCTGGACCTGACTATCAACTTTACTTATCGCGCAATTTTGTTGATAACGAAGCTGATTTTTTAGCACAAAAAGGAACCATGCAACGTGTTGCAGGAGTACGTTCATTCAATGGCTTTAAATTAGTTGTGCCACAAGGTATTGATGTCAGCGATTACAATACAGTGGTTATTTGGTGTGAAAGTTTTGAGGAATTTATTACTGCAGCACAGTATCAATAGCTGGATTAATAAAAACAAAGCCGCCTTTGGAGAGGGCGGCTTTAAAGCGGCAGCTATGGGTGTGAGCTGCCTAATCAAGAGTCGCTAATTAAGCTGCATCTTCAGTGCTTTGTACCTCTTCGCTGTGGCGAATTAAGTAATCAAATGCGCCTAAACTGGCCGTTGCACCACTGCCCATTGCAATAATGATTTGCTTGAACGGCGTTGTTGTTGCATCACCTGCCGCGTAAACACCCGGTAATGATGTTGCACCTTTGCTATCAATTTCGATTTCACCAAAGCGAGTTAGTGATAACCCAGAATCTTTTAACCATTCAGTGTTTGGCACCAAGCCGATTTGCACAAAGATACCTGCAAGCTCAAGTGATTTTTCATCGCCAGAGATACGGTCAATATAGCTTAAGCCTGTTACTCGTTTACCATCACCAACAACTTCTGTCGTTTGCGCATTTTTGATAATCGTAATGTTGTTTAAGCTATTTGCTTTACGAATAAGGACTTCGTCAGCACGTAAAGTATCAGCAAATTCGAGCACGGTAACATGCTCAACAATGTTAGCAAGGTCGATTGCAGCTTCAATACCTGAATTACCACCACCGATAACCGCTACCGCTTTGCCTTTAAATAACGGACCATCACAGTGAGGACAGTAAGCAACGCCATGACCGCGATACTCTTTCTCACCCGGTACATTCATTTCGCGCCAGCGGGCACCGGTTGCTAATACCACTGACTTAGCATTTAAAACCGCGCCATTTTCTAGCGTGATTTGATAATTACCTTGCTTAGTAAGTGATGCCGCACGTTGGTTTTGCATAACATCAACGTCGTATTCTTTTACATGCTCTTCAAGTTGAGCAACTAATTTAGGACCTTCGGTCGCTTTCACTGAAATAAAGTTTTCAATTGCTAAAGTATCTGAAACCTGACCACCAAAACGCTCTGCAACCACGCCCGTGTTTAAGCCTTTACGTGCTGAATAAATTGCCGCAGAAGCCCCTGCCGGACCACCACCAACAACAAGTACGTCAAATAACTCTTTGTCGTTTAGTGCTTCGGCTTGGCGTGCAGCCGCTTTGGTATCTACTTTATTCAAGATATCAGTCAGATTAACTGCACCTTGACTAAACAGCTCGCCATTTAAATACACCGCTGGCACCGCTAGGATATTGCGCTCATTCACTTCGTCTTGGAACAAAGCACCATCAATCATAGTGGCCGTAATGTTTTTATTGTGTGCTGCCATTAAGTTAAGTGCTTGCACTACTTGCGGGCAGGTTTGACAACTTAATGAAATATACACTTCAAAGTTAAGCGGCCCAGGTAATGATTTAATTTGTTCAATTTCACTCTGTGATGCCTTACTTGGATGACCACCTGTGTGAAGAAGTGCAAGGATCAAGCTGGTGAATTCGTGGCCCATAGGCACACCCGCAAATGTAATTTGCGTGTTGTTAATAGGTGAAGATACCACCATAGACGGACGTCGTACGTCTTGGTTAGGGTTATCTCGCACCGAGAATTTGTCGCTTAACGATGCTAAATCGTTTGCTAAGTTTTTAAGTTCTGTTGATTTATTGCTGTCATCCAAGGCGATAAGCAGCTCAACAGGGCTGGTAATAGAAGCAAAGTGGCTTGTTAATTGGTTTTTGATATTCGTATCTAACATGGCTTAGCCCTTGAGTTCAGAATAAATAATCTAGAAAAATTTTGGGTATAACTGCCCACCACCCGCTAATGTGCTTAATGTGAGTTGTGATGGGCAATTAAGGTTGCATTGGGATAGCAAAGCAAAGCTTTGCTATCGTTTAATGCCGTGGCAAATTAGATTTTGCCAACTAGGTCTAATGAAGGAGCAAGTGTCTCTTCACCTGGCTGCCATGATGCAGGACATACTTCACCGTCGTGGTTAGCAATGTACTGTGCAGCTTGTACTTTACGAACTAACTCTTTCGCGCTACGGCCGATACCTAGGTCGTGAGTTTCGATTACTTTGATTTCGCCTTCAGGGTTCATTACGAATGTACCGCGAAGTGCAAGACCTTCATCTTCAATCATCACACCGAAGTTACGTGTAATACGACCTGTAGGGTCACCAATCATTGGGAATTTGATTTTACCAATTGTCTCAGACGTATCGTGCCATGCTTTGTGAGTGAAGTGCGTGTCGGTTGATACTGAGTAAACTTCAACACCCATTTCTTGTAGTTGCTCGTAGTAGTCTGCAACATCACCAAGCTCTGTCGGACATACAAAAGTAAAATCTGCTGGGTAGAAGAAGAAGATTGACCACTTACCTAGCACGTCTTTTTCTGTTAGTTCTACAAAGTCACCATTGTGGTAAGCTGTTGCATTGAATGGTTGTAGTTTTGTGTTAATTAATGAAGTGCTCATAGTATTCCTCATTGATGTATTTAAAAAAGTTTAATTAACGCAGCCTTGCGTCTGCTTGATTAATACAATAGAGGTGTGAGCGATTAAAATAAAATTGATTGTTTAGATTAAATTGATTTGTTTTTTAGATTAAACTACAAATAACCCGTAATAAATATAAAGCCCTCAATAGCTTACTGTAATTAAGGGCTTTGCTTCAGGGAATAAAATTATTTACTAAAGCCGTATAAGCTCTTAGGTTTAATGTAGTTAGGCTCAATTCCTTGCTCTTTTGCAGCTGCTAACATCACTTGCTCAATCCAACCTGCATCCATAATGTTCATATAGTTGCCATCAGGGTCAAAGTTGATGTTAGATCCCATAACCACCATAAAGGTATCTGTCACTTCAGTGTTGTCTTCAGGTACTTGAAATTGATGAATCGAACCGCCTGGCTCAAATAAATAACTGCCCGCTACTTGTAAATCGTCTGGATATTCAGTGTAGTGCCAACTTCCCGCTAACGTATATAAGTGTACAACACCAGTATGAAAATGTTTTGGTAAAACCGTACCTGGTTCAAATAAAACACGCAAAACCCATACTCCATTTTCAGAATCCAGCATCAGTGGGTAGATATGCACGCCCGGTAAGGCGTTTTTAATTAGCTTTTCATCATTGGTATGAATTGTCAGTAAGAAATCTTGATGGTTAATAATATCTGGTAATGCCATATGTGTGCCCTCTTTTCAATTGCTTTCAATAAGTTAACTAGTTGTCTTTAATTTGCTTCTACGGTATTAGTGCGTGGCTCTTCTTTACAAAGCCCTTGCTCATACGCCCACTGCAACGCATGTTGCATACCTTGCTGTAAGGTAAATTCAGGTTGATAGCCAAAAACACGGTGCGCTTTTTCACTACTATATGCCGCACTTTTTCGGCTTAGCATGCGCATAGTTGATGGATTGATATCGGTGGTTTTACCAAAAAGGTGATAACACCACTCTATAAAGCCCGTTAGTTTTAGCACTAAGGACAAGTTCACAACTGTGACGTGCTTTTTCCCTTGTGCTTGCGCTAAATAATTAAAATAAGTTTGATTAGTTACTTGCTCTGGGCCTGATAGATTAAAAATCTCACCATTTGCCCCCTCGCTCATGGCACTTTGATAAATGCCTCTCACTAAATCATCAATATAAACAGGGCCGAACATGCCCTGTGGCACCATAAACGTGCCTTTGGCGATTTCTTGCAATGGGTAAGCTATCCAAGGCTTTGAACCAGGGCCATAAACATCGCCAGGACGAATTATTGTTACATTGAGTTTTTTACTGGCGTGATAGCTTAGCGCTAAATGTTCACTCATCATTTTTGAGTCGTTATAGGCTCGCCCATCAGGTAACAAAGGCGCATCTTCTTTAATATCTGTTTGCCAATTACTGCCATAAATGGCAGTCGACGAAATATGAATAAAACGCCTTACTGTGTTTGCTGCGACCGCTGCATCAAGTAAGTTTTTTGTCCAGCCTACATTCGCCTGCCATGTTTGCTTGTAACTAAACGCATTTGAAACAATTGCCGCAGTATGAATAACCAAATCACAGTCATTCAATAATGAACGCCAGCCAGCAGGCTCATTCAAGTTACCTGCAACAATATTGAATTCTTTACAGGGCGTTAAATCAACGCCGCATACATCGACTCCATTCGCTTTAAAGTAGCGCGCCAGCGTGCGGCCAATAAAGCCATTACCACCACTTATAAAAACTTTTGAGTAGTTCATTGTGTGTTCCTCTAAGCACGTTAAAGCCTCAATTGCATTTAGCAGGCCATTTGGTTAATACATTGTTAAACTTTAATGACCTTTATTACTTTACTTTTTACGCAAAATTTTTTACTTTTTACGCCAGCGCACTAAAAAAGAGCAAACTATGCCTCGCAAAACACACACACCCGACCTAATTAGAGCATCTGCTTTACATGGCTATGTCGAACTGATTGAAAGTAAATTAGTAAACCCAGATGCACTATTAGAGCGCGTAGGCTTAGACAGAAAACAACTCATTGAGCCCAATAATTTTGTGCAATATCAGCAGCTCATTGAGTTACTAGAAATCACAGCGAAAGAATTAAATCTGCCCTATTTCGGCCTAGAGCTAGGTCGCTGGCAAAGTCTCAACATCTTAGGTTCGGTTGGTTATTTGATGGGTAACTGCGAGACTCTTGAAATGGCGTTAAAAAACTTAACCAAGTACTATCATATTCATCAAAATAGTGCTGATCTGTTGCTCGAAAGTGGCCAAGACTTTGTAAAACTGTCTTTTTTAGTGCGCAGTAGTTTAAAAGTCGGTGTATATCACGGAGCAGACCTAGCTCTGAGTGTTGGGGTTAATCTTTTAAAACAATTAACCGATGACCAAATAAAACTTCACCGCTTAGAACTGCCTCACAGCTGTGATGCAAACACCAGTGTATACCGCCAAGCCCTTGGTCAAATACCAGTATTTAACTGTGCTCATACCGCATTAGTGTTTGAGAAAAAATACCTAAAGTTGGCCATTAAGAACTCAGATAAGCAGTTGTTTTCTATTCTTAGTCAACAACTTGGACACCCGAACGAGTCTAAACGCGAAAATATTTGTGAACATGTTGAAGTGCTTATAAAACAATATCTACTTCATGAACAATTTGGTGTTAATTTAATCGCTGAAAAGTTGTCAATGAGTGCGCGAAGTCTACAGCGACATTTAGCCCAGTATGACACAACATTTCGCGAACTCGTTGATGAGGTTCGTTGCAATTTAGCTCACCAATATTTAACTGAATCAAGCCTAAGCTTATCAAACATTTCAGATATCTTAAGCTTTTCTAATTACAGCGAATTTACCCGAGCATTCAAACGCTGGTATGGCATGCCACCAAAAGACTATCGTAAGTCACATTGATTATAATGGCGCAAAAAGCTAAAAACAGGTCGTATAAAGTTAATTAATTGGTTAACAATTTATATATATTGACTAGCTAGTTTCGCTAATCAGTGGTCGTGTAATGTTAAGAAGAGTGTTTATTACCGGTAGTAATAGTGGTATTGGGTTCGAATTAGCAAAGCAATATATTCGTCGTGGTGATGATGTTGCGTTATTCGACAAGCAATTTAGCGATATAACAAAGCAAACCTTGTGTAGCCTTGCACACAGCAATCAATATATAGAATTTTTTGCCACCCATATCTGCGATATTGAAGGGTTACAAATCCAAGTAAATAATGCAATTGCCGCTATTGGTAAACCTGAATTGGCAATTTTTTGTGACCGTTCGGATGAAATAACCAACTGTGATCACGCTCTTGCACTACGAAACATTGCCACAGTTATAAGCCCAGAACTGGCGATGAATAGCCACCTTGCATTAATGGTTCCTGTTACAAATAAAGCTCAAGTTTCACCAGAACAAAGTGTATTGATACTTGCAAAGGAACTACGCCAAACGTTTAAGCCAAACAAAATTAAACTCAGCTTGATGTGTTTCAACAAAGCACATAACGCCTCAGAAAGTGCTGCAGACACAGCTAAGCAAATAGTAAAAAGCTTAGATAAACAAAAACGAATGGTGATCCTTGGCTTACAATCTAAACTAACTTATGTCATGAGCCATTATTTACCTAATTGGGTTATGGACTCTGTAATGGATCGCCTCATCAAACAACAACTAATAAGAACAACACGCTAAGGAACAACCATGAACACACATGATAACCTCACGCAATTGATAGACCAAACATGTCAAACCTATGCAGAACTCCCAGCCTATAATAGTGCGGGTAAAACACTTACTTATTCACAAATCGAACAGCAATCTCGTTACTTAGCTCAGTGGTTTCAACAGCAAAGTAACCTTAAGGTTGGCGACCGAATCGCGATCCAATTGCCTAATATAGTTGACTACCCTGTTGTTACTTATGCTGCATTTCGTGCCGGATTAATCGTTGTTAATACCAATCCGCTTTACACTGCTCGTGAAATGCTTCATCAGTTCAATGACGCAGGCGTAAATGCCATCGTAATACTGGACGCACTCACCGATAAACTAGCCACTATCATTAGTCAAACCTCCATAGAAAAAGTGATTGTTACTTCAGCAGTGGGTGAACCTTCACTGCAACCGGGCCAATTATCATTACCTGAACTCATTCACCGAGGGGAAAAACTCGCTCCACTTAAACCACACCAAGCAAGCCGTGATGATATTGCCGTTTTGCAATATACGGGGGGAACAACAGGAGTTGCTAAAGCTGCAATGCTTAGTCATGGCAATATCTTAGCTAATGCCGAGCAAATGAATGAACGCTTTGACGAAATTTTAACCCCTGGCCAAGAAACGGGTATTTGTCCGCTTCCGCTTTATCATATTTACGCCTTTACGGTGAATATGGTTGGCCTATTCGCAATGGGGCAATTTAATGTACTTATCCCAAATCCTCGTGATTTAGATGTCTTAGTAAAGCAAATTGAACCATTTGAAATTAATTACTTTTCAGGCATTAACACCTTATTTATTGGCTTGTGTATGCATCCTGGTTTTAAAGCCCTGAATTTTTCAAACCTAAAAATGACAGTCTCTGGGGGCGCAGCTCTAACACACGCAGCTGCTGATGCATGGATGAGCACCACAGGTTGCACAATCACAGAAGGCTATGGCTTATCAGAAACCTCGCCAGTTGCGACGTTAAACGACTTTAAAAAAGAAGAGATTGGCAGTATTGGCCGCCCATTATCAAACACCACAGTTGAGATTTGGGATGAAAATGATGAACCTGTTGCTGACGGTGAGTCTGGCGAGATAGTTGTTAAAGGCCCACAGGTGATGATGGGTTACTGGCAACGCCAAGATGAAACCGATAAATGCATGAAACGAGGTTTTTTCAAAACCGGTGATGTGGGTCTGAAGCTACCAAGTGGTAATTATAAAATTGTAGACCGTTTAAAAGACATGATTATTGTCTCTGGCTTTAACGTGTACCCTAACGAAGTTGAAAACGTACTTTGCCAGCACCCGGCTATCTGCGAAGCGGCCGTTATTGGTGCAAAAGATGAAAAAACCGGCGAGCGTGTCTGTGCCTACATAACCTTGAAAGAGCAGGTTGATGAGCAACAAGTGACTGATTATTGCCGCGAAAACCTAAGTGCTTATAAAGTACCTAAGTCAATCGTTTTTATGGAGCAATTACCAAAATCAACGGTAGGCAAAATTTTACGTCGTGAATTACGCCAATAATAAAGCGATCGTTTTAGCCGCCTAACTGGTATAAAATAACTACGAGTAATTTTATACCAGTTAGGCGGCTTTAAGGTCATTATGGAAAAGTTTATTAATCACATTCAACTTGGTTACTTGGGTTTATTACCGTTTTTAGGCTGCGTTGGTTGGCCACTTATCGCAGGCAGTAGCGCAGTTAATTTAGAATTTTTCACCTTTTACAGTATTGCTATTTTGGCCTTTATGGCTGGTAACTTATGGCATGCAGGCCAGCAAAGCCATGCAGATGCAATCAAAGCGATTATTCCTATTTTACCTATTGGCTTTTTAAGCTTTTTACCAACACCATGGGCTTTAGGTTGGTTAGCAGCAAGTTTTTGGCTTGTATTATTATTCGAGAAAACTTCACCGCAGTGGCAAAATTACCATGTTGATTACCAGAAAATGCGATTTGTTTTAACCTCAGTCGTTTTTGTTTGTCACATCTTTGTAATTGGCATCAGCATCTATCCTGAGTAGCCCTTTAGCCCGGTTTGCGGTAACATCCGCGGCTCAGTTTCTTAAGGACTTGCTATGATAGATCAATTGCGCGCCAAACTAGACCTACTCGGCGAAAATTACGTTGAAAAAGGCGCTCACTTTAAAATTAAAGTGATCCCCTTTTTTTGTGCTATCCACATTAAAAAAGATCACAAAAACCAAGGTACTTTAAAGATATATTCTAATCAGTTGATTGAGATATTTTTAGCCACCATGTTTTTGCTTTTCGGTTTAATGCTCTTTGACACCGACGCAGGGTTTACGCACGGTCCTATCCATATCGTTATTGCCGTTTTGATTAGCTTTAACTTGATCTTTAAACAAATTGCCATTGAAGGGCTAAAAACTCGTTTAGCGCTTTGCCCAAAAACTGCAGTTGAAACAGCGCCAGAACAAGGCAAATAACGACATGTTTTTAGACCCAAGTTGGCGCATTTTGACGGTAGGCGATGGTGATTTGTCATTTTCGCACGCCATAGCTCGTCATATAAAACCAACCAAGCTTGTTGCTTCGACTTATGATGATGCAAACACTATTGAGCAAAAATATGCCGACAATGCACTAAGTGCATTGCAACAACTAAATGTAACTACACTCACTGAATTTGATGTAACAAAGCCAGACTCGTGGCTGCACTTAGTCGATGCACGTTTCGATGTAGTTATTTTTCAATTTCCACTTATACCCGCATTTAAAGGTGAGGCAGCATTTAAAGCAAATACCCAACAAGGTGGTATGAATGTTTTAAACCGTGCCTTGTTGCATCGCTATCTAGACTACGCAAGCCAATTTGCATTAGATAAAAACGGCCCGATGCTTTGTTACATCACCTCTAAAGATGTAAAACCGTATCGCGAATGGAATATTGAAGGCAGCTTAAATCAGGGGCTAAACTGCCATTATTTAGGCCAAATGCCATTCGATATTAATTTATTCCCAGGCTATAAAATTCGCAATGTTGACCGTGATAAACATGTAAAAGACACCAGTGGCATTACCTATGTATTTAGCGAAAAAACTGACAACAACATTACAGCTAAGCTGACTTTACCCGCTTATTTAGGTGATAAGCACTGTGCATTATGTCGCGTTGGCCCTTATATGGCACAAGAAGACGAAGACAAACATTTGTTAAGCAAAAAGCACAAACAGATGGAAAAATTTGAACAGGATTGGCAAGCATGGCTTGCACAAAACAACGAGGAGTAACCATGAACTTTGTGATTGTAGGTACCAATTTTATAAGCGACACGCTTTTGAGCGCAGCCAAACAAATTGAACAATTCTCCTTGTATGGCGTTTGCTCTCGAGAGCAGCAAACAGGTGAGTCTTTCCTTGCAAAGCACGACATGACAGACGCTAAAGTGTTTACCAATATTGAACAAGTATGCCAAGACCCTCTGGTCGATGCCGTCTACATTGCGGCACCAAATAGCTTACACAAAGACTATGCTGTTATGTGTTTAAAAGCGGGTAAACACGTTTTAGGTGAAAAGCCTTCGGCAGCAAACAGCGTAGAGCTTGAGCTGATTATCGAAGCAGCTAAAGAAAATCAACGCTTATACATGGAAGCGATGATGACCACGCATTTACCAAACTTTGCGCGCTTAAAAAATGCTCTTACTAAAATTGGCGTACCTCGCAAATATATTGGTCAATATAGTCAGTACTCATCACGTTACGATAAGTATAAAAATGGTGAGCGCCCAAATACCTTTTTACCGGAGTTTGCTAACGGCGCATTAGTCGATTTAGGTATTTATCCGCTGTATATTTTACTCGCTTTATGGGGCGCGCCTCAGAGTGTAAAAGCCAGTGGTGTGTTACTTGAAACCGGTGTTGATGGCGCCGGCGATGTATTATTAAATTATGCCGATAAACAAGCAGTAATAAGCTACTCTAAAATCTCACAAGGCGATAATTTTACTGAAATTCAAGGTGAAAAAGGCCGTATCCGTATCGAAGCTATCTCTTTATTAAAGCGTATGCAATATATTGGTAACGATGGCACGGTCGAAGAACTCTCTGAGCCATTTGATGAACACTTTATGCGCCATGAAGTAAGCCACTTTATTCAAGCGGCCAATGCAGGACAAATTGAGTCATCAGTTAATACCCATACACTTTCAAAGCAAGTCATGGCAGTGCTTGATGAAGCGCGAAGTCAGCTTGGTGTTGTGTATCCTGCAGATAAAAGCTAATAGCGTTTAAGGGCAACTATTCTAGTTGCCCTAACAAACTCAAAATTCCATTCTTAGTAATATCTCTTGCTTGCATAGCAACACTAACACTCGCTTTCTGAACAATATCTAGAGATACTTTTTCTGCCATTACTTTTGCAAAATCAGTATCTTCAATTCGCTGATTTGCTGAGCTTAGCATCGACGATTGATTAGATTGATTGCGCATAGTTGACTCAATGGCGTTCATTTTTGCACCGATTTCAGCTCTAAACCCACCGATACGCGACAATGCAGTGTCGATTCTGGCAATTGCATTTTGAGCCAAGTCTTCGCTGCTTATAGTAATGCCGTCAATCGTTAAAGAGCCAGCACTGGCATCGATATCTTCAAATATAATATAACCATCTTCGCCGACCGCTTGGTCTGTTGATGTTACCATCATTGGACCATCACTTGATTCAGCAGATGATGAATTTAAACTCCCCAAAGAATCCCAACTGGCAGTAATTCGAAACATCCCCGAGCCAATCACAGTCAGAAGCAGCGGCTCGGTTACATTATCAATGAATATTTCTTCATTTGAACTTCCTGAGCTTGGGTTACCATTCCCCGAGTAGGTAAAGTTCATTCCGTTAATTGTTTGACTATTTACAGCTGGGAAATTAAAACCTCCCCCCGTAAATAAATTGCCATTGCTATATGTTTCTGTTCCTTGGTAACCATTTGCTGGAGTAAATAGATTTGCTTCAATTCTAGATTGCACAGACGATAAATCTTGCCCCACTAAATGCTCGCCAGTTTGGGTAAATAGATTTAAATCATCATTCGCACCATTATCATTTATTTGAATTCTAACGTTCGTTGAACCTGCAGGTATTAGGCCTAAAGAAACATCCCCTGATCTCATTCCTTGCTGAACATTATTAGAAAACACCTCATTCAATACAGGTACATTATCTAAATTCGTCTCTTGCTCAGGCTTAGACATTAATGGTTTTTTACCAAAAATTTCTGTATTGGCTACAACGCTGTTTATATGATCTCGTAACTGTGAAAACTCTTCATTTAACGCTTCCCTATCGATATCTGTATTTGAGCCATTTGCGGCTTGAAGGGCTAAAGTTCGCATGCGTTGAAGCGAGTCTGTTAGCTCGGATAAGCCAGCATCTGCCACTTGCCCATAGCTGATCCCATCTTGTAAATTTCTAAGCGTTTGCTGCTTTACTGCTATTTGCGTTGTTAATCTATGGCTTATTTGTAGGCCTGCAGCGTCATCTTTAGCAGAGTTTATACGCTTTCCAGAAGCTAACTTCTCATAGGTTGAGGTGATAGATTGCGTATTTTGCAGTAAATTTGGCGTTCGTAGTCGTGGCGAATTGATCGTCAACATTTTGTCTTCCTTGGCAAAAAGGCTAGACACAGCAAAACTCATACCATTTTATTAATAATTAAGACTTTTAACTTTCCTTAAATTAACCTTTTTAATAAATAATCATTTGTAACAATATTTTTTGCGGTTGAAGGTTATTGCACTATGTTTAAATCATGCATTATTTAATTTGTGAGAATTAGCCTTGTCTATACGATTTTTATTAAGAGCGGTTTTTGCGGCTACCATTACCCTTGCAACCGGCCTACTCCTCATAATTTTATTTCTACAATCAGGACAAGAAGAAAGTATGGAGTCGGCGCAACAGCGTTATGAGCTAAGCCACCTTGCTAAGTTTTCATCTTCAAATTCGATTCACCTTACAGAACTTGCTCGTCAACATGTTGTAACCTTAGACCCTCGCTATAAAGTGGAATACCAAAATCTTGTTGATCAAATTCAAGGAAAAGCTGCTTGGCTTAATGGCGAAAAGAAAAGTTATGTACAGCGCTTAAGAGCTTTTAATGTGGCTGCTGATGATTTAGCTCTCTTGCAAAAATCCAACGACTTATCACTCAAACTAGTCGAAACAGAAGAAAAAGCATTTAGCCTAGTCAGTGATTTGCTTGGTCGTGATACAAATAACTTAACCGTAAGCGAACATAAAAGATGGGTGCAAGCTATCGAGCTTTTAACCAACGCGGCTTACATGGCAGAAGTTGAGAAAATTCAGCAACCCGTGAAAGCATTTTTAAGTTCAATTGAGAAAAAAAGTGCCGCAGAAGTAAAAAGTAATCATGACCGTGTGGTCACCTTAAGTTTAACTAGCACCGTTTTAGTGCTGACCATTATAGCTACCTTGATAGTGTGTTACTGGCAATTAGAGAAAAAAGTGATTAAAGCAACCCATGCCTTAATTGATGAAGCTAAGCGTATATCTGAAGGTGATTTATCTTGTTATATTGACCATAAAGCTGATGACGAAATAGGTCAGCTTGCGAGCACCTTTAACGTTATGGTTGATAAGCTTTCCCAGCTTCTTAAAGAAATTCATGATCATTCAGAGCAGGCCCAAATAGCAGCAAAAAGCCTCGATGAAATTTCACGACAGGCCAAAACGTTGAATGATATGCAAAGCCAAGCAATTGAAGTGATTTCAAGCTCTGTCTATGAAAACTCAACAGCCGTTAAAGAAGTTTCACAAAACTGTGCAGAAGCAGCAAACAGTGCGACCTCTGCCAATCAAAAAACCAAAGAGGGTTTGCAAGTTGTACAACAAGGAGTGAGCTCTGTTGAGTCAGTGGCCGATACCTTAACCAAATCACTAACAGACCTTAACCAACTAGAAGTCTCAGTGAATGAAGTAACCGCTATTTTAAGTGTTATAAGTAACATTGCTGAACAAACTAATTTACTGGCACTTAATGCCGCAATCGAAGCTGCAAGAGCCGGTGAACAAGGGCGAGGGTTTGCAGTTGTTGCTGACGAAGTAAGAACTTTGGCTAGTCGTACGCAAAGCTCCACTCTTGAGATCCAAGATAAAATTAACTCGTTACAAACGGCAACCAATGCTGTGACGCAAAGGATCCGCGCAAGTGATACGCAAATAAAAGAGGCGGTGGTAAATTCAGAAAAAGTGGGCCATATGCTAGATGAAATTAGCGTGCAAGCAAAAGCTATTTCGGATGCTAATATGACCATTGCTTCTGCATCTGAGCAGCAATCTCAAGTGACCGAAGAAATAGCCCAACGCTTAAACGAAGTACAAGACACCAGCCGAAAATCACAGCAACAAACGCAAAGCATATCGGATTCATCGAGTAAACTGGCAAGCTTGGCAAATAATTTAAACAAGCAGATAAATCGTTTTAAATTGAGCTAATTAAAAGATAAATTATGCTGGCTTTAATTAACTTAAAGGCAGCATAATCCAATCTAATTTAGACTACATTTTCCGCAACTTGACGTGTTCCGTTACGCACACAACAGCTTTATCGATAATCCATGTCCATTTAACGAAAAACATTTCTTATCCCACAAAACATCAGTAAAATCGCCGCAAACTTAAGCTCTTAATAATTCATAAGGACAGTGATGCAACGCACCATCCCACCGTTTTTTGTTGCTGTTATTTGCGTACTTCTTGCAATGGTTACCATTCAATCGGGAGCCTCTGTTGCAAAGCAATTATTTCCTGTAATAGGCCCTGAGGGAACCACTGCCCTACGCTTGGGTTTTTCAGCTGCCATTTTGTGCCTTGTGTTTAAACCTTGGCGCGCGCTTCCGCCAATGGGTCAACGCATGCCGATTATCATCTATGGTCTGAGCTTAGGTGGTATGAACATTCTATTTTATTACGCAATTGAGCGTATCCCTTTAGGAATAGGTGTTGCGCTTGAGTTTACCGGTCCCCTTGCAGTTGCTTTACTTTCGTCACGTAAAAAGCGCGATTTATTCTGGGTAGCCTGTGCTATTGCAGGCATTATTTTATTATTACCTGATATGAAAGGCGAAGACAGCCTCGACCCCGTCGGTGTGATTCTAGCCCTTGCGGCTGGTGCCTGTTGGGCGTTTTATATTTTGTTCGGCAAAAAAACAGGTAACCAAGGCTCTGGCGGGATGACGGTTGCTATGGGGATGAGCGTTGCCGCGATTGTACTTGTGCCTTATGGCGCAGCTTCACAAGGCGCAGCACTCTTGAGCTGGGAAGTTCTGCCGCTTGGTATTTTAGTCGCCATCATGTCAAGTGCGCTGCCATACACTTTAGAGATGGTTGCGCTGCGTAATATGCCAGCACAAGGCTTTAGCATCATGATGAGCCTAGAACCTGCTATTGCTGCACTTGCTGGATTTATTATTTTAGCTGAGTTGCTTAGTGTATGGCAGTGGTTAGCGATTTTATTGGTTATCACGGCTTCTGTTGGCAGCTCAATGTCTCACTCATCGGAGCAGGATCAGAAAAGTCAGAAATGTGATTGATTGACTCTAAAAGAGCCTGTTTTTAATAGTAAAGGATTAATTTCAAGACTTAAAAACAGCTTTTCTCGGCATTCGTAAAGTTACTGTTCTCACTATAATGCTCATTATTAATACAAGGCTCACCTTTTTGCTTTGTATCCTAATGTACTAACTAGTGGAATATACGAATGTCTAAGAAAAATAACTTGTTATTATCGACCCTTGTTGTTGCTGGTGTTATGACAGCAAGCAATGCAACTGCAAATAGCTGTCAGGGCGAGTTGTTTGCGATGAATTCAGGCCGAGGCGAACTTGGCATTATGTTTAGCCTAGACGAACAAAATAAAACAGCTAAAGCCGATTCAATCGCTAAATTTAGTTCATCGGCTATTGCTTATGATGAAACAACAAACCGAACTTATTATGTTTCATCACCTATTCCACTAGAGTACAAAGTTGATACCTCTCACCTTAATATTAGTGAAGAGCAATCATCACAGTTGCCAATCCAAGGCGAAAAGTTTAAATATAGTCGTTTAGCGTATTTAGACCATGCTACAGGTGAGCATGTTTCTGTTGGCAGAACGAGTTCTGTTATTGGTTTAACCTATGATCCTCAAACTGACTCATTAATTGCAGTTAGTTATTCTAAGCTACTAAAAATTGATAAAAATACAGGTAGTACAACTGAGCTTGCAGACTTTAGTGATGTTGAAGGCTTAAGCCGAGCTGATTTAGTTATCAAAAATGGCGAACTTTTCCTGATCACTGCGACATCGGTTTACAGTGTTGATCAAAGCAATTATCAATACACAAAGCTTGCTGAACACAACTTAGTAAATGTTGGTGGTGCAACACTGAGTCAAAAAGGTGACATTATCATCAGTCGCTCAGTTATCAATGACCATGGTGACAAAAACGAATCAAAACTTTATAAATTAAGCCCATACACGGGTAAATCATGTTTTGTTGCAAGTTTGCCTTTACGTATCAATGATTTAACGACTAATACGCAAAATACGACGGAATGTTACACCCAAGCGCCTTGTTTAATCGAGAACGAAGGTATCGCTTATTATTCAGAAAAAGTGATGGACCAACTGGGTGCCAAATGGAAGTCATTCGACTTTGCTGACCAATATTTTACAGCACCGGCTATCTTCACATCGGCGCCTACTAATAATGATCCTAATGGTGGAGCGCTAAGATTAACCAATGTAAGCGACAATAGCTATGCTGTCTCATTTCAAAAATGGCAATACATCAAAGATGCGCATAAAGATGTTGAGTCGTTTGACTTTCTAGCAATGGATGAAGGCCGTTACACTATGAATGATGGCACTATTGTTGAGGTTGGCAGCTTTATGTTAAGTGGCACGAGAGAATATAAAGCTGTTGAGTTCAAAGACTCATTTGCAAAACAGCCATATTTGTTTTTACAAGTACAGACTTTCAATGGAAGCCATACCGTTTATACGCGCGCTGCTAACCTAACGAGCACTGGATTTGATGCAGCATTTTACGAGCAAGAAAGCTTGAATGAAGGACACTTTGCTGAGCGTGTTTCGTACCTTGCTATTTTACCTGGTTCTGGTACATCTGGAACGCTAGAGACTGTTGCAGGCTACAAAGAATACAGTCTTCACGAAGCTAATATCGATCATAGTGGTGGCCAGATTGGTAATCACTTCTATATGCTTCAAGAAGAGCAATCTCTTGATTCAGAAGTCCTTCACTCTAGAGAGCGTGTGGTTGTAATGGATATTGAAGAGGTAAGTCTTGCCCAAACTGTAACGCTAATAGGTCATGATACGTATTCTCTGCGAAGAAAGTAAAATACCCCGAATTTAAGGCGCCAACTGGCGCCTTTTTTGTGTTTACTTCATTTGAATTTCATTAATTGGCATTAAAGCTTAATTATTTTTAAAAATAACACCTTTCACTACTAGCTTTAAAATTAGCTTATTTATAGCTTTATAGGCGTCCCAGCTAAAGCAATCGAGGTTCAATTTCTGAGAACAACTAAGCAACAAATTTTTGCCTAATATCACTCAGGTTTTATTACCTAAAAACACTTCTCTTAATTAGCCGAATTAATATAAGCACCTCAAGAGCATTTCAAAAACTAATTTTTTAAACTTATTTGTATTAACATATCACCATTTGCGATAAATGGTGATGATAGTTATTATCATTTGTGATAACTTACCCGCAAATTGTTTCCTTATCAAACACAAAAACCCTAAAAACCAGCTAAATAACACGCGGAGATAAAAATGAAATTCACTCAGTTGCCTGTTGCAACCGCTATTCTTTGTGCACTGTTCCCTCAAATCAGTTTTGCAGAGCAAACAGCTGACGTAGAGGCAAAGCTCGAAAAAATCGAAATTGTTGGCATACGTCAAAACCGTATTAGTGAAGGAGCGACAGGTTTAGCGCTAGAAATTGATGAAACGCCGCAATCTATCAGTGTGATCTCTGCTGAGCAGCTAAAAAATTATTCCGCTTTTAACATTAATGATGCTTTACGCTTAGCCCCAGGTATCAATGTTGAAGAGTGGGAAACTAACCGTACCAACTATACATCGCGTGGTTTTGAAATTAAGAATACACAAATCGATGGGGTTGGCTTACCAAATGACTGGGGGATCGTTACCGGCGCAATGGAAGCATACGGCTACGAAAAAATTGAAGTTATTCGTGGTGCCAATGGCTTACTCACTGGTGTAGGTAATGCATCGGGTACCCTTAACTATGTACGCAAACGCCCTAAAAACGAAAACGGCGGCGAAATCGGTGTCTCTGTTGGCTCATGGGATTTTAAACGTTTACAAGCTGACTACTCATTATTATTAACCGAATCAGGTAGTTGGGCTGCTCGTTTTGTGGCTGCCGCAGAAGATAAAGAATCATACCTAGATGGCCTTGAGAACAATCGCGAGTTTTTCTCTGCGGTGGTAGATGGTCAGCTTACTGATAACTCAACGGTTACTATGGGTTACTCATATCAAGACGCTGATACCGATGGCAATACTTGGGGCGGCCTTGTTTATAACTACACCGATGGTACGCAAGCTAAATGGGATGTCAGCGACACAACCACACAAGAGTGGACAATGTGGGACACCATTAACACTTCAGCATTTGTTGAATACAACTATATTTTTGCAAACGCGTGGCAGCTTCAAGCGAGCTACAACTTACGTGGTTTTGAAGAGCAAGACAAACTATTTTATGCCAGCGGCAGCATTGATAAAGACACCAATCTTGGCCTAAGTGGTTGGCCGGGTCGTTATGATAGCGAAGTGGATGCAGATTTATTTGAAGTAAAAGCATTTGGTGCCTTTGAATTGTTTGGTAAAGAGCACCAAGCAAGCTTTGGAGTAAGCCATGCAAAAAGTGATGATGTGATGTATCAACACCCATTTGATTTTGCAAATACACCGGCTTATGGACCAACCCCTGCATTTCCATATGATTTAGATGCGATCCCAGAACCTGATTGGTTAACACCGGTTCTTTATTCAGATATTGAACAAAAGCTAACCCGTTACTTTGGCTCGGCTCAGTTAAATATTACTGATGAATTATTTACCGTGGTTGGTTTTAACGCTATTGAATTTGAACGCTCAGGTATGAATGCCGGTGCATCAATCGATAATGACGAAAGCGAAACAAGCCCATATATCGGTTTTACCTATAAGTTAAACGACGATTTAAACTTATATGCTAGTTACTCAGATATTTATCAGCCTCAAGAGCAAGCTGATTACAACGGCCAATATTTAGCACCTACCAAAGGCACTAACTTTGAAACCGGTGTTAAGGCTTCTTGGTTTGATGATGCCTTAATGACAACATTTGCTTATTTTACTGCAGAGCAAGATAACTTTGCGCAATATGCGGGCCTCACTGAAGATGGTATTTATTACTATGAAGGCGTGTCTATTGAGTCAGAAGGCTATGAATTTGAAGTCACAGGTAAAATCACCGACGCTATGAATATCGTCGCATCTTATACACATATTGATGTAACTGATGAAAATGGTGATGACACTAATAAATGGGCACCTCGCGATGTTGTCGGTGTAACAGTAGATTATACGTTAACAGATGCAGTGGTTGTTGGTTTAAATGGTCGTTGGCAATCTAAAATCGAAAGCACTGATTACAATGTTAAGCAAGATAGTTACGCCCTGCTAAACGCCTTCGCGCGTTGGAATATTAATGACCAAGTTGCAGTACAGGCAAACGTTAATAATATTACTGATGAGCAGTACATTAATAGCTTACAAACCGTGGGTTATTATGGCGCGCCAACAAACGGTAGCCTAACTCTGACCTATAAGTTCTAAACCCTGCTTAGAAAAAAGTGTCGCCCGGCTGGGCGACACACATCTATTAATTAGGGCAATTGCCTAATTCATAATACCCAGCACTAGTTTGCGCTAAAGTACTGGTATAAAAAGTGTTATAAAGACCTAGGTTATCACCTGAGCCCACCGCATAGGCGTAAGAGCCATTGGTGGTTGCGCGGTTTGCTTGCACATGTGCATAGTTGCTTGAAGTGGTTTCGCTGCATTGGTAATCACCATTCGGTGTTGAGTCACACGCATCACCCACACCATCTGCATCACTATCTATCTGATCACTATTGGCCACCAGCGGACAGTTATCTAGGCTATCACTGACACCATCGCTGTCGGAGTCACTCGTTTCACCATCTGGAGTGCTGTCACACACATTACCAACCCCGTCATTATCGTTATCGGCTTGATCAGCATTCGCTACATTCGGGCAATTATCTGCGCCGTCGAGCACACCGTCGTTGTCTGCGTCATTAGTCGGTTCGGTGGTAGTTCTGCATGCCTGTAATGGCCCTGCACAACTTGAGTCATCATCAGCAATCCACTGACATTGATTGGTACCCGCTGAATACTCGCGCATAGTAAATGCAGCGGTTCCAAACGCTAAATAACAGGCAGAATAACCTTCGCCCCAGCTAATATGGCCTTCGTTGATATGAAGATTGTAATCGCCTGTCACGCCAGCATCGATGACAAAACTAATGCTATCTGTTGATGTCAGCAAAGTATCATCGCTCGCGGTGATCACTGCGGTATTATTGCCACCAGCCAAATTGCATTGCTCAGCAAAGTACTCAAGCCCATTTACTGTAGCCGTCACATCACCATTGCTAAAACTTACCACAACGCTACTTAAGTTTTGATTATCATCAATCACCGTGCCCGTTACTGTAGCGCACTGCCCGTTTACACTTGCCGCAGTATCACTCAGTACCGGTGCTGTAGCCGCAGGTTCTGGCCCTACACGTACCGTAAGATTAGCTTCATCACCTTGTTTCGCTTCGTTATCTGTGGCACTTACACGCACTTCATAAAGACCATCACTGAGTGCACTTGTCACCCCGCTAAAGGTATTATTCGCATCGACTTGCACGTTCAGTGACTCAATTAAGCTTGCCGCGCCACCGGCTAGGCTATACACGTTAATATCAACATTCGTTACACTGCCTTCTGGGTCGATTGCACTGCCAGTAATGGTGAGCTGGTTATTATTGTCTGTGGCAGTTAAATTACTAATTTCAGGGCCTGCATTACGATCAACTCGTTTATTATTAGCCGCAAAGTACTCACCGAGATAGGTTGCAAAATTAATGCTGTTTGCCGCAACATAATCGCCAGACGCACCTTGCCCGCCCGACCACGAGTGATCCAAATTATTAAACCACAGCATAGCAACCCGATTGTCTTGCCAAAGTGACAGCTCAGCGGTACGCGTTGCATCATCACTTATTGTCGTCGTGCCTGAAAGTTGATTCACCCCATAAAGCGCAGCAAAGCCATCTGCGTTTTGCTGGTTATAACAGGTATTGACTGTGGTATCGGCAGTGCCGTGACCTATTGCCGCTATTTGGGTGGCAAAATGATCTTTATAACTACCAGCATAGCTTTCACAGCGGGATACAAAGGTGTTTTCAGAAACTGTTTCACAAGTCGAAATTGCCCCACTTGAACTTGTGCCGATGGTCGGCCCGGCGCTTGGTGCAACCCCGGCAAATACATCAGGCGCTACACAAGCCGTTTGCGCAGCCATTGCCGCCCCAGATGATAAACCTGCAATGTACACTTGTTTAGGGTCAATATTTCGCGCCGCATCACCACTTAATGTATTGGCTAAATTAATCAGATTTTTATAATCGCCAGAGCTGCGATTGATTGCTCCTTGCCAATATGACCAGCAGCTATAGCCTGCTTTATTCATAGCATCAGGAACGGCTATTACCATGCCATGGGCTTCGGCTGCATCTTCAAGATTCGCAGTTAAGTAGTTATTAATGGGTTGTACGCAGCCATGCAGTACCAGCATCAAAGAATGGCCATTGCCTATGCTTGATTGCGTATCAGGAGTGTAAATATGAACATTATTAAAACCGCCGATGCTGACATTTTGCTGCCAACTCCCTGCAAAACTTGGCTGTGAGAAAATAGCAGCACAGAGCACTGCGAGCGGAGTAAACGACGCTGATTTTCGTTTACATAATTGTGTTACTTTTTGCATATATCGCCTTTATAGTTGTTATCATTGTTGTCTGTCAGTTGATGACTAACCCAATGTAGTAGAACTATTAAAAAAGCGAACTATAACTATAGTGTTATACAACCATTAAAAAAACAACCCAAAAGTAGCGTCACTCGATTTATTGTTATTTTTAAAATTAAAGCCAATCATATTAACAAAGCCAACATAACTCGTTGGCTTTGCTTTTACTAATGAATGAGCTTAAAAATCAACCCCTACAGATAGCCAATAACGGCGACCATCTTCAACATAGCCGTATTCAGCTTCGGTGATTTCTTTATCAAACAGATTATAAACACCAAATCCTAACTTAATGCTGCGGCTTAAATCGTAGTTACCGCCAATATCAGCCAAGGTGTAATCTGGCGCAATTAGGCTACTTTGAGATGGGCCTGTTGTCGGCTGGCTTTCTTCACCACGGTAATGTACACGCAACCAGGTGCCTAATTTATCAACCGGGCGCCAATTAACTGAAGTTTGTAAAATATGCTTAGGTAATTGATTAAGTGGGCTGCCTTTGTATTCACCGGTTTTTTGCTCAGAATCGGTGTAAGTGTAGTTGGCACTTACATCAAGCTCACTGGTAATGTCGTAAGATACTGATAACTCAAAGCCTTGTGTGACGGCCTCATCTACATTGACATAGGTCGTTGGCATCGAACCAAACTGGTTTGGTCCATCAGTACACTGAGTGAGTGGGCACGAAATACGGGTAATTTTATCTTCAAACTCGTTGTAAAATACGGTGCTTGAAAGCGATAAATCACGGCTGGCATCATAGTAGATACCCATTTCGTAGTTTACTGATTTTTCAGGGCTTAAATCTGGGTTACCGTAAATATTACCACCTCGGCTCACTTGCCCCCAGGCCGCGGTAGATTGACGAATATTCGGCGCTCTAAAGCCTGTAGAGATACCACCTTTCACCGTCAACGACTTAGTTGCTGTATACACACCATATAAACGCGGGCTGAAATGGCCTGAAAAATTACCATCATGGTCATAACGAAGACCGGTAGTGAGTTTAAACTGCTTGGTTGCAGCCCATTCATCTTCTGCAAATACTGACCATTGCTCGTTCTCAACATGCGTTAAGTCACTAATGCGGTTACTGGTGTAATCGTCCAGCTCTTCTTTTAAATATGACGCACCAAATGCTGCATTATGACTGGTAAACGGTAAAGTCCAACTTGTTTGCGCATCCGTATTTTCGACGTACATTTCACGAGAGGTATTATCGAATTTATCGTACTTTAAGTAACTGCGTGATGAGCCAAAATCATAAAAACCGTTATGGCTTAGTGAATACGTTTCTTGGTCGTACTCTGTGGTTGATGACTTTGGGCAGCCATTTCGGCCACAGCTTTCACCTTCAGCTAAAGGAGCAACTGTTTTGCCTAATGTTTCGTCAAGTTTTTGTTTTGCAGAGCCTACTTCCAGCATGATTTCGTGGTTATCAGAAGGCGTTAAGATAAACTTCGCTTTGATATTGCTTTGCTCTTTGCCACGAAAACCGGCTTCGAAATCGTCTTCATCACGCTTTGAGAACTGACCCGATAACTGCATACCTAATAACTCAGGAATTAAGCCACCCGCAGTAAAGAAACTACCTTGATTAATATCACCCGATTCACTTGATTCTTGAATGGTGCTATCTAAACGTAGTTCGCCGTACCACTTTTCTGGTGTTTTACGGGTTATAATATTGATAACCCCACCAATGGCATCTGAGCCATATAACGACGACATAGGGCCACGAATAACTTCAATTCGATCAATCGCTGAAATAGGCGGAGTCCATGCCCCTTCTACACCTGGGCCATCACTATTTGGTCGTGTTTCACGTGAGGTTTGACGCTGACCATCAATTAAAATCAAAGTATATTGACTTGCCATACCGCGAAGGCTGATATCTTTTCTGTCGCCACCACCTGTAACAACCACACCGGGTACGTCAGTCATCGCATCGGTTAGATCACGATAAAAACGCTTTTCAAGTTGTTCACGATCAATAACGCTGATACTGGCTGGCGCCTCTTTTAGCATTTGCTCGTAACCGGAAGCCGATACAACGATGACCTCCATGTCTTGTTTTTTGTCATCAGCGTATGCAAAATGGGAAAGACCTGCTAACACAGCAGCGGTGAGTGGTAAAACAGAAGAAACAACCCTCGTCATAATGATACTCCGTGACTTTTTGTTTATAAATGATAATAATTAGCGTTTGCATACTAATGAGAAGTCCCGATTTTCACAATTTACGATTTCTTAAAACTGAATTAAGAAGGCCTGAACCATGAATTCCAAGCTGATCAAAACATTGCGTGTATTTTCTCGCACTGTTGAAACGGGCAATATGAGCAGTGCAGCGGCAGAGTTATCGATGACCACATCGGCTGTCAGTCAACACATTAAGCAATTAGAACAAGAAATCGGATTGAGCCTATTTAACCGCAGCCCTCGCGAACTCACTTTGACCGAAGCTGGCCACCTGTATTATCAAAGCTGTTTAAAAATGCTAGCACTGGCAGATCAAGCCAGTACGCAGTTACAAAATCTACAAAATAAGCCAAGTGGTGAGCTCAAATTAGTTGCGCCTGTAGGTTTTGGTGGTGGATTGCTAAGCGAACCACTAGATCGCTTAATTAACGAGTTTGATGATTTACGTATTCAGTTAATTTTAACTGATGAGCCAATTGATATGATCAAATGCGGCGCTGACCTAGCGATTGCGATTGGCCCATTAACTGACTCTAACCTCGTTGCTCGTAAATTAGCAACTTGGCCGTTAAAGTTATGTGCCCATAAAGACCATGCAATTAGCAAACTCGATAAAGCCAGTTGGGATGACCTTGGTAACTTTGCCCGTATTGCACACAGCAATGCCGACAGCAACGCGTTTAACCCATTAACGCTGGCAAGCAAGCCATTACCAAAAGCAAAGATCACCGTAAATAATATGCAAAGCTTAATTAAATTAGTGTGTGATGGTGTTGGCTATGGCGTATTACCAGAGCCAGAAGTAAGGCATTTATTAAAATCGAAAGAGCTGGTTGAAATTGCACCCGAATGGGCAATGCCAAATTACACTGTTTATGCAGTGACTCCAGCGAGAGACAGCTTAGCGGCAAAAACAAAAACCGCCATTGATACATTAAGACTGTGCTTTAACCATGTATCAAAGCAAGTTGAATTAGTTGATTAACTCTCATCAAGGATAATACCCATATGCGGATGGGTATTATCCAAATTAGCGTTAACCCAGCGCCAGCCAAACGCCCACACACATCATTAGCGCGCCAGCAATACGGTTTAACCACTTCACATTATCGCCTTTATCTAAAAACAGCCTTAAGCTCTTTCCGCCTGTTGCGTAAATCAACATACAGATAAATTCGCTCAGCATAATAATGCTCACTAATACCGCAAGCTGAGGGGCAACCGCTAAATCAACATTAATAAACGGAGGCAATAGAGAAATCATAAATGCCCACCCTTTTGGGTTTGCAATGGCAGTGATATAACCCTGCGAAAATAATTGCCCACGACCAATTTGTTGCAGTGTATCATCGTTAGGTTTAAAGCTGGTTTTAGCGCGCCACATATTAACCCCTAGGTAAATTAAGTACGCACCACCTAAGTATTTTAAAAAGGCAAATAACTCAGGGTAATTAAGCATAATACTGGCAACCCCTATCACCGCAGCAATGGCTACCGTGGCAACGCCTAACACCTCGCCTACCATCATCCAAAGCGTACGTCTAACGCCCACACTCATCCCCAACGTCATAGCGAGCGTCATACACATACCAGGTGTAATAGAAACAAAGAAAAAGGTCGGAATAAAAACCGCGAGTACTGCTAAATCGAGCATAAATGCAATCACATGATTATTACTTAAAAAGAGAAAGCGATTAAATCACATTCACTTAAATAAGCAAACAAACACGCGATTGCTAACAGGGTTATAAATACACATTCAAAAGATAGTTTCCGCTAAATCTTAAGAGGCTTTATTATAAGCAAGTAGCCAATACAAAAATCCCCACTTAAAAGCGGGGATTTTAATTTAAGTATTAAACTAATTACTGAGTGACACCTTCAGCGGCAACTGGCTCTTCGGGTTTTTCGTCACTTAATAAGTATTTATCTAACCACTGCTCTTGTTCCCAAAGTACATGCAGCAAGCTCTTACGAGCGCGATAGCCATGCGCCTCATAAGGTAACATCACTAAGCGAGCTTCTTTACCTAAGCCTTTTAATGCAGCGTACATACGTTCACTTTGCATTGGGAAAGTACCCGAGTTTGGATCTTCTTGACCGTGGATCATCAGCATAGGCTCATTGATTTTCTCAGCGTGGAAAAACGGTGACATAGCCGCGTACACATCTTGCGCTTGCCAAAAATCACGCTCTTCACCTTGGAAACCAAATGGCGTTAGGGTGCGGTTGTAAGCACCACTGCGGGCAATACCGGTTTTAAATAAATCGCTGTGCGCTAATAAATTCGCCACCATAAAGGCACCATAAGAGTGACCGGCAATGGCAATTTTGTCTTTATCTGCCACACCTTTTTCTACAAGTACATCTACCGCAGCTTTAGCACTTGCCACCAGCTGTTTACGGAATAAGTCGTTTGGCTCTTTACCGTCAACACCCACAATTGGCATTTTCGGGTCGTCAAATACAGCAATACCTTTTGCAAGATAAGGCATTGGTCCCCAATAACCGATATAGGTAAATTCATACGGCGATTCGCGCATTTGTGACGCAACAGCTTTATCTTTATATTCAAGTGGATAAGCCCACATTAGAACTGGTAACGGGCCTTGTGTTGAATCATAACCCGGCGGCAAATAAAGCGTACCACTTAGCTCAACGCCATCGTCACGTTTGTATCGAATTAATTCTTTAGTCACTCCTTTAAATTCTGGGTAAGGGTGCTCAAAGGTCGTAAGTTGAGTGAGGGTTTTATCGTC
This sequence comes from Pseudoalteromonas sp. APAL1, assembly GCF_021532475.1. NCBI lineage: Bacteria > Pseudomonadati > Pseudomonadota > Gammaproteobacteria > Alteromonadales > Pseudoalteromonadaceae > Pseudoalteromonas > Pseudoalteromonas sp. APAL1. The sequence goes on from NZ_JAKGAW010000020.1 coordinate 46,615, forward strand.
TAAGTCGCGAATAAAGAAGTTAGGCTGCTCAGTTTTAGATTCACGAATGGTAATTAAACGTTCGCCTTCGTCATCAAGCATTGCACGCACACGCTCATAGTATGGCGCTTCTGACTGCCAAACGCGTGTTGTGGTATTCGTTTTTACATCATAGCGGTCTAAAAACGGAATATTGCCTTGTTCAGATGCACCGTTACCGCGTAAGAAAAGGTAACGACCGCCAACCACTTTTAATACATCAGCACCTAAGTCATTCTTTTCATAAATTGGATAGCCGGGATCTTTGTAGGCATCGTTATAGCTACGCTCAGAAAATAGCACGCGGTTTTTATCTGCATTACGCGGTTGAATAACAAAAACTCGTTTTTGTCGGTCGCTAAAGCGCCACTCAGATAATAAGGCTACATTGCCATTGCCCCAAGCAATTGAGTCAAAACGGCGTTCAACTTTGGCAAATAACTTAGCATCGCGTTTAAAAGGGGCTTTTAAACTATAAAGATGATCGTGATAAGGCACGTCGTTTTTCATATCGCCGCCGTCTTGGGCCTCAGCCCAAATAACCTCAGCCCCTTGATCTGCTCGCCATTGAAAATCACGGCGACCGGTTCTAACACTGTCATAGCCTTGTGGAATGTTATCAGCTAAAGGCTGTTTTGCGAGCTCAGCTAAAGTATAACCACGCATCCCCCAAATTTGCCATGTAGCAGCAAAACGACTGAAAGGTACTTGATATGAAAAAGGCTCATCAATCATACCAACCAAAATGTTGGTTGAATCAGGCGACACCGAAAACGCTTTAATTAACCCAGGTTGACCAATCGGTTGGCCCTGACCACTGAGCGGAATATAAGTTAATTGGCTTTGTGCGTAAAACTTAAATAGGGCTTCATCAAATGGGCTGGTTAATAAGTTTTGATAAGTTCTCGCTGGTGCTTTCTCACCACTACTTTGTTGAATAACAGGCATCACTTGCGTGCTATCGTTTGTTAAGCGAGCTTTACCAATATTAACCGCTGCATTAGCAACAATGGCGCTGCTATCTGGTAGCCAAGTATAAGGTGTGCTGGTTAAAACCGAATTAAGCGAGGTGTCACTTAACTGACGGGCTTGTTTAGTACTAACATTATAAACCCATAAATTAGCACTCGATGCTTGCTCAACCACAAACGCTAAGTACTGACTGTCACTTGACCAACTTGGTGAGCGTAAAATGCCATTTGGCAAACCCGATACAACAATTTCAGAGCCGGTTTCAACATGCTTAAGCACTAAAGATGTAAACTTATTACGCACTCGTGAGCGCGAAAAATTAGCAGGGTTAAGCTTAATACCCGCAAGTTTTAACTCTTCTTTAGCCAAGTCTTGTAGTGTATCAATGCGTTTTCTATCAAATAACGCCAGCCACTGACCATCATTTGATAAATAACTACTCGGCGCAAGCTTTGCGTCAACCACAGCAGCTAGCGCTGGCGATGGAGTTTGATAACCTTGATTAGCAAAACTTGGCATGCAAACAGCTGCGCCAATGACTAGCGCAAAAAGCAATTTTAATGCTTTCATGTTCGTTCCTTTTTCGTTTTTATTTTCGATTATGTAAACAAGTAGAACATGTTTGCAGCATTTCATAAAGAGTTTCGGCTCTTTTGGCAGCCAATCAGTGACTTAAACACCTACTTTAAGCTAAAATAGACACACGCTATTCACCACTTTTGCTAATAAAAATGAAAAAATCGACAGGCAAAGTCACTATCTGGGATGTTGCTGAACAAGCACAGGTTTCAAAATCAACCGTGTCTTTGGTCCTTACCAACAGTGATAAGGTCAGTAAAAAGAGTAAAGAAAAAGTGCTGGCAGCCATTGATAAGCTAGGCTATGTGTATAACCGTGATGCAGCAGCGCTTCGCAGTAAACGATCAAACCTAGTCGCGTTGGTTATAAATGATTTAACCAACCCCTACTCAGCTCAACTTGCTGTTGGCCTCGAAAAACACATTTTTGAGCTTGGTATGTTGCCGATGCTGGTAAATATTGCAGAGTGTGTCGAAAGACAAACCCAAGTGGTAAAAACCTTAAAAGAATACAACGTTTCGGCGTTCATCATGTGTCCGGCTCCGGGCACACAGCAGCAGTGGCAAGATGATTTAATAAATAGCGGCTTTCCGGTTATTAATATCATGCGTGAAATTCCGTTTTCAGCAGCGCCGTGTATTTTGCCTGACAACAAAAAAGGCACGCACATTTCAACCAGCCATATTTTATCGCAAGGCATTGAAGAAATAGCCTTTTTAGGCGGCACGTCAGAAATATCTGATTACCATGAACGGTTAAGTGGTTTTTTGTCTGCGCTTGATCAATTTAATATCGCTGACGAAAAACCTGTAATTCAAGCGCCGACCAATCGCCAAGGTGGTCGAGAAGCCTTTAATACCCTTATAAAGCAAGCACCGAATACCAAAGCCATTGTTTGTTTTAATGATGTTATTGCCTACGGCGCGATTGAAGCAATGCGCCAACACGGCCTCGAGCCGGGTAAAGATATCAAAGTTATTGGCTTTGATGACTTAGAAGATTCGCGCTTAATGCTGCCTTCTCTTTCGACCATCGCTATTAATGCCGACGAGATCGGTAAACGCACCTGTCAGGTGTTAAAAGAACTATTAGATAAATCAACACCCCCAGTTCGCACCTTGGTGGATGTTAACTTAAAAATACGAGACTCAAGTCAATGAAAAAAGTGTTAGTGATCGGCTATGTTTGGCCTGAGCCTAATTCGTCTGCAGCCGGCACCCACATGATGTCACTCCTGCGCGCCTTTCGTGCAGAAAATTGGCAAGTTGAATTTGCAAGCCCAGCGCAAAAAACCGAACATATGGTAGATCTCAGTGAAGATGGCATCACCACGCAGGTAATTGCATTAAACTGCTCAAGCTTTGATGAGTACGTGCAAGGGTATAATCCTGATATTGTGATGTTTGATCGCTTTATGATGGAAGAGCAGTTTGGCTGGCGAGTCGATAAATACTGCCCTAACGCACTTAAAATTCTTGATACCGAAGATTTACAGTGCCTCAGAAATGCACGCCACGAAGCTCACAAAGCAGGCCGAGAATTCAGCCATAGCGATTTACACAGTGATATTGCAAAGCGAGAAATCGCCGCTATTTTACGCTCAGACATCAGCTTAATTATCTCGCACTACGAGATGCAGCTACTCAATGACGTTTTCAAAGTTGATAGCGCCCTACTTCACCACTTACCATTTTTGGTTGATTTGCAGCATATTCCTACCAGCACCAAAGCATTTGCAGAGCGTAAACACTTTATGACCATAGGTAATTTTCGTCATGCGCCAAACTGGGATGCTGTTTTGTACTTACAACAAATTTGGCCGCTGATCCGCAAACAATTGCCCGATGCCGAACTTCACATTTATGGCTCTTACCCGCCACCAAAGGCGACAGCGCTGAACAATCCAAAAACCGGTTTCTTAATAAAAGGCTGGGCTGATGATGCCTACAAAGTCATGGAAGATGCACGCGTGTGTTTGTCTCCACTGCGTTTTGGTGCAGGTATTAAAGGCAAGTTACTCGAAGCAATGATCATGCAAACACCAAGCGTAACAACTCCGATTGGCAGTGAAGGCATGCATCAAAACGAGCCGTGGTCAGGTGCAATATGTGAAGATGCACAGCAATTTGCTGATGCAGCAGTGGCACTTTATCAAGATGAAGCGTTATTTACTCAGGCACAGCAAAATGGCCAGCTGTTATTGCAAAAATATTATGATAAATCAAAACTTCAGTCGCAGTTAATCGCTAAAATCACCGCCATTAGTGAGTCATTAGCACAGCATAGACAGCAAAATTTTACCGGCCAAATGCTCAAACATCACACCATGCGATCTACCCAATATATGGCGCAATGGATTGAAGCTAAAAATAAGTAATTTTGCCGTAAATAACACTAGACATAGCGGCTTTTGTCGCTAAAATCGCGCTGGTGAATTTAAGCGATATAGTCTTGCTACTAGACTATATCTTATTGAATTTTGGTCTATCCTTAACTGAACAATTTAACCTTTGGTTCAAAACGCCTTTGAAAACCGCAACGTTTACTGAAAAACGAAAATTTATCGTGAAGCTTGGCAAAATGCTTCATAAATACGGTACACCTGCTTACCGACTAGAAGCGCACTTAATGGAAGTTGCGACTTACCTCGGCTTAAAATCATCTTTTGTTATGTCGCCAACATCAGTGACCTTTGTTATTTGGACAGATGGTCACGAAGAAGAGTACACCCATGTTGCGCGTGTTGATCCGGGCGATCACGACTTAGGCTCGCTGGCAGATACCGATGATTTAGTAAACAAAATGCTTAACGGTGAGCTAACGCTACAAGAGGTCGATAAACAACTCGACATCATTTACAACCTGCCAAACCCGTATAATAAATTTATGACCGGCGTTGCTTTTGCAACCTCTGGCGGTGCATTTGCCATGTTAATGGGTACCGGTTGGAATGATGTGTTTTGGTCAGCACTGATCACCTTAGTGGTGTACTTATTTGTGCTTTGGTCAACACGCTCAAAACGCGTCGCGCATATGCTTGAGCCTTTAGTGGCCATTGTTTCTGCAATTATCGCGTGTGCGGTCAGTGTTTACCTAGACGCCGAAATAAACATACGATTGGTGGTGCTATCAGCCATCATTGTGTTTATACCCGGCTTAGCATTAGCTTTAGGGTTAGCTGAGCTTGCAGCACGGCACTTGGTGTCTGGTACAGCACGGGTGATGGACTCATTCATGCTGCTGTTTAAGCTGTATTTTGGTGCTTTTATTGGTATTGGAATTGGTTTCGCTATGTTTGGTCAAGCAGACTACGTGCAACCAGAGCCTTTACCAAAATGGACAGCATGGCTTGCTATATTCATGCTATGTAGCAGCCTAATCGTGATTTTTAGAACCAAACTAAAGCATGCGGGTTGGTCTATTGCGTCTGGCTTTATCGCCTATGGCACAAGCATTGGATCTGCCATGTATCTAGACTACACACTTGGCACATTTGTTGGCGCTTTATCTGTAGGGGTTTTTAGTAACTTGTTTAACCGTGTTGCTAATGCACCTGCCTCCATTGTTGCTATGCAAGGTTTAATCGTATTAGTACCGGGGAGTAAAACCTATATTGGTTTGAACTCATTAATTGAAGGTCAAGATTTCGTCTATGCAGAGCATATTGGCCAACAAACCTTCTTGATATTTATGTCATTAGTGGCGGGGCTTATTTTTGCTAACGTCGCGCTTCCACCAAAGAAAAGTCTATAATCTACTAAGCCCGAGTTTATCGGGCTTTTTTACACCCTCGTTTTAATAAGCCGACTTTGCTTATCAGTAACAAACTGATATAACTCATAAGTGCATGTGGTAAAAATAAAAAGGATTTATTTAGTGATAAGATTGGCTTGGCTGCTATGCAGCTTGTTCGCATTTAGTGTGTTTGCAGAATCCCAGTGTGTTAACTGTCATCAGAGCCAAGTTGAAGACTGGCAAACATCCCATCATTTTCATGCTATGGAAAAAGCCACTCCCGCTTCGGTGCTTGGTAATTTCAATGATCAAACTCTAGACTACCAAGGCCAACCAGCGCGCTTCTATCAACAAGGCCAACAACTTTTTATAAGCATGCCAAACCTTGATGGCAAGCTGACTGACTACCCTGTTTTATACACATTTGGCTATGAGCCACTGCAGCAATACATGTTTGATATGGGCCAAGGCCACATACAGCTATTTCCGTTTGCGTGGGACTCACGCAGCAAAGCGCAAGGCGGTCAGCGCTGGTTTGTATTGCATCCTGAGCAGAAACAGCACGACCTATTTCATTGGGCGCAAAAAGGCCAAAACTGGAATCATATGTGTGCTGATTGCCACTCAACTGATTTCAAAAAGCAATTTGACCTTAAAACGAATAGCTTTAACTCAAGTTATTCAAGCATTAATGTGAGCTGTAAAGCGTGTCATGGCGATAGCCAAGCTCATTTAAAATGGGCTGATGGCGATAGCAGTATTGCCGATAAGGGCTTTATCCATAACATTAAAAAGCAAACCCCACTGTTTACTCAACAAGCTGATGGCAGTATGCAAAGCGTACAGCCACTGGTAAAAAGCGAGCAAGTGCAAGTGTGTGCAACCTGTCATGCTCGCCGTTCACAGCTTGATGACCGCAAAGACCCACATAGCTTTTTACAAAACTTTCAAGGCTCGTTACTCACTCCTGAGCTTTATCACGTTGATGGTCAAGTATGGGATGAAGACTATGTATGGGGCTCGTTTTTACAAAGTAAAATGTTCAATGCAGGGGTTACCTGTACTAACTGCCATAACCCTCATTCGGGTAAATTAAAACTGCCTGGGAATCAAACTTGTACGCAATGTCATAGCCAAGAGGTGTTCGATACACCTAAGCATCACGGCCATAAAGTGGCAAGTACAGGTAGCCAATGTGTCGATTGTCATATGCCCACCACTACCTATATGCAAGTAGATGCAAGGCGCGACCACAGCTTTCGAGTACCTCGCCCTGATTTAACGTTAAAAACCAATGCTCCCAATGCCTGTAATAGCTGCCATGAAGATAAAACGCCGCAATGGGCGGTCGCCAAAATAAAAGACTGGCACCCAAATTCAAAATATCTTGGTACTGCGCATTTTTCTGAGGCGTTTTATGCCGCCGATAACCGCCTACCTAATGCATCGACCATGCTGACTAAAATTGTGCAAGATAAGGGCTTTCCTGAGATTATTCGCGCATCAGCGCTCAGCCGCTTAGCCGCAAGCCCCGATAACAATGCTATCGTTGCGATTGCTCGCTCAGTAAAAGACAACGAGCCATTAAAACGCCAAGCATCCATTGAAGCGGCAATGCCTTTTGATATCAACCAACGCTGGCGCCTATTAAATCCTCTTTTAGATGATGAACATTTACCCATCAGAGCCGAAGCAGCAAGAGCACTTGCAGGCATGTTAACTCAGCCGTTCCCAGCAGGCCTCAATGAGCAAGACACTAAGCGCTTAAATTCAGCGCTCGATGAGTACAAAGATATTCAACAATACCAAGCAGAGCGCGGCTACTCGCATACTAATTTAGGGAATCTGGCGCTCACATTACAAAAGCCAGAACAAGCCAAAGCACATTATTTACAAGCCATCAGTATTGAACCTATTTTTGCTCCTGCTTATGTCAATTTAGCTGATTTATATCGCAACCAAGGCGATGAAAATGCTGCGCAAGCTATCTTAAAACAAGGCTTAGCAGTGAACGCAGAAAGCGGCGATATTCATTATGCCCTGGCAATGAGCCTAATTCGCTCTAAACAAAAGAACACCGCGCTTAATCATTTACAAAAAGCTGCACAGTATGCACAAGAAAATGCAAACTATCAGTTTACCTACGCATTACTGTTACAAGATTTAGGTAATATGCCAGCAGCTATATCTGCACTTGAACGCGCCTTTAATCTGACTCCGAATAACCCGGATATTAGCTACAGTCTGGCACAGTGGTATGTGGCAGAAGAAAACTACAGCCAAGCGTTGTTTTATGCCAGAAACTTAGCGAGGTTAGTGCCCGGTAACCAGCAAGTTCAGCAGTTTGTGAAACAGCTCGAAATGATGAAGAGTATTAATTAATAAGCATTAGAAAAGGGCCAAGTAGGCCCTTTTCTATTGAACTTAAGGAGAACTATTAATGTCCATAGTTCAGTGATTTTGCTTTTTCGATTGCTTCATTCACGTTAAGTGACGCCGCTTCCTGACGCGGTGGAAACTCAACAAAAGTTTGTACATGTTCATTTAACTTAGCAATGATCGGCTGTAGCAACCAACTCTTACGCATAATTTGGTGAAAGCCAGTGATACCGTCGTAGTGCTCTAATGGATCTTTACGTAAGTTAAATAGCTTAGGCATACTGTGCGTTACCATATCATCGTAATATAACCCTGTTGGTTTGGTTGCAAAGTGCATTTTCCACGGGCCAAAACGAACAGCTGTTAGCTGTGATTCATAGTAGTAAAAGAAGAAGTTCCGCGCCGATTTATCCGCCTTACCAGTCCAGTACGCTAAGTTATTCTCACCATCAATATAAACTTTATCTGACTTTTTAAGCTTTTCACGTAAGTTGTTCTCGCCAAGTGCTGCGGCAATCGTTGGGAAAACATCTTCATGCGATGAAATACCATTTAGCTTTAAGCCTTTTGGTATTTTGTTTGGCCAACGAACTAAGAAAGGCACACGCACGCCCCCTTCCCATGTTGTCATTTTTTCACCACGGAACGATGTTGTTCCAGCATCTGGCCAACTTGATTGTTCAGGGCCATTATCGCTGGTGTAAATAACAATGGTGTTATCGGCAATTTTTAGCTCATCCAGTTTATCCAGCAGCTTGCCAACATGACCATCGTGTTCCATCAAACCACTACCAAAAATATCTTCTTCAGAGCTAATGCCCGTCGCTAAATTACGACTTTCAGGTTTTAAGTGAGTGTATACATGCATTCGGCTTGTAGCGTGCCAAATAAAGAATGGCTTTTTCGCTTTAACTGCACGCTCCATAAAGTTAAGTGAACGCTCTAACACTTCTTCGTCAAAGGTTTCCATACGTTTGCGAGTAAGTGGACCCGTATCAATGATTTTGCCATTGGCGTAAGATTCGATAACACCACGTGGGCCAAATTTTTTCACAAACTTAGGATCTTTTGGGTAATCCGCTTGCTCTGGCTCTTCAGATACATTTAAGTGATACAAATTACCGTAAAATTCATCAAAGCCATGCTTTGTTGGTAAGTGTTCATCTAAATCACCTAAGTGGTTTTTACCGTATTGCGCCGTCATATAACCGCGATCTTTTAAAAATTCAGCTAAGGTGGGATCGGCTTCTTTAATACCAAGAGGATTTCCCGGTTGGCCTACCGTTGTTAAGCCAGTTCGAATAGGTAATTGCCCCATTAAAAATGCGGCACGACCCGCTGTACAACTAGGCTGAGCATAGTGATCTGTAAACAACGCACCTTCGTTAGCAATGCGATCAATATTAGGGGTTGGGTAGGTCATACCATGTGAGTAGGCACTGAGTGAAATTGGCGCAACGTCATCAACCATTATGGCCAATACGTTTGGCTTATCTGACGCTAGGCTTACTGTTGAAACCAAGCTGCAAATAGCCGCCGCTATTAGTTTTTTCATAAATTATCCCTTTTTATTAATAGTACTATTTACTCCTAAAGAGCTCAGTTTAGTATAAGATGAAAACAAAATACGTCTAGTTTCTAATCTAGTAAAAAACGATTTAAATCAATTATTCATAAAATCAAAACTTTTTTATTAAAGTATACTCTCTACTGTTTTTACTAGGTTAGCCATTATCATAATTAAACCCAAACCCACTTTATTATATTGCAGCGGGTAGATTCTAAACCGCTATATTCATTTAAACTACTCCAAATTATTTAGCGGCTTGATGATTGAATTCAATAAATAAATAGACTATAAGTACCTTAAGAATTAGTAAGCAACTTTTTATTACTTGTGTAAGGAAAACACATGCCTTTTCTACGAATTTCGTTCTTATTTTCACTTGCGTTTCAACTATCAAATTTGTCAGCTAATGAAAAAGAAGTACAAGATATGTCGGACCCACTTGCGGTATATACCCAAATAGGCGCAGGCTCAACTAACAAGGGGATTAACCTTAAAGTAGGACAAGCCTATGACACCGGTATAACAACAACTGCTGGCATGAATGTTATCGAAGTGAAAGGGATTTACGGTGATGCGCTAGGCTGGGAGAGTGATAACAAAACCACTGATTCCATTGATTCTTTTCGCTTTCGTAACTTTTCGGTTGATTTAACTTCGATGAGCGCTAAACAACTTGATGCTTCCTACAACCTAAATGCGAATTTGGTTGCAGATGAAAGTATGGATGTTTCGTATAGCTATATAAAAGCATTAAAACCAGTGGGCAAGTTTAGCTTTTACCCGCTTGCCGGAGTCGGAGCATCGATTGGAGAAAATGCCCTTGAAGATGACGGTAGTCGAGACAGTGGTTACTCCATAATGGGAGCCTATGGCTTAATTGGCATGTACGCAAAAGTGACTATAACTGACAAAATATGGCTTAATTACAATCCTTTTTGGCTAACCACCATTGGTGGAAGTGATAATTATAAAGACCATTACTATGGCCTAAACCAAAGCCATATTTTAACTCATGAGTTTGCTGCAAGTTATCAGATTAACCCGCGTATGAATCTACGCTATTTCGCTAACTGGAATAGAAACGTTGACTTTATGGATGGCGATCATCGTCTAGAATTTAACTATCAACTTTAACAAGACAGCAATTGATATTTAAGGTAAGGGATTAAGTGAAAAAAGTAGTAGTAATAAGTGTATTGTCAGCAAGCTTACTAAGTGATTATTGCCTTGCCTCTAGCTATGATGAATACGCAATTAAACCAGCAGAGCAACAATTAAGTAATCAGCAACAAAAAATTGATGAGCCTATTTCGTTTTTACCTATCCCCACGTTTATTACAGAGCCAGCAGTAGGGCCTGGTCTTGGTGTGGTTGGTTTATTTTTTCACGATAATGAAAAGAAAGCTAAAAAAAAGAAAGAGGGCTCTACCCTACCTCAAAGCATCAGTTTAGTTGGCCTAATGGGCACTAAAAATGGCACTAAAGGGGGTGCTGTTGGCCACATAACGTTTTGGGACGAAGACAGAATTCGCTACCAAGGGATTGTTGGCTGGGCGAGTATTAATCTCGATTTTTATACCTTTGATGAAATAAAACTACTCACACCACTTTCACTAAATATTGAAGGCCCTGCAGTATTTCAAAATCTTAAATTACGTTATGACAACAGTAACTTTTTTTATGGTTTTAAGCAGATTTATCGCCAAGTGGACATTAGTCTAGCAGAAAATCCAATTGAAGATTACTTGCTCGAGAATGGCATTATCAAAGAACACCTGTCTCTAGATGTAAATACGTCAGGTATTGGCCCCTTGTTAGAGTACGATAGCCGAGATAACCCACTTAACCCTGAGCGTGGCTTTAACTATAAAGCCGAGTACTTATATTTCGATGAGGCAATTGGCAGTAAAGTTGATTACAGCAGCTTAAAATTAACCGCTCTTAATTACTGGCGTTATACCGATAAGTTTAACTTTGCATTACGTATGCAATATGACTCTGTTAATAATCGAGGTGAAAAACGCTTACCAGTTTATATTCCGCCAAGTATTAGCCTGCGCGGTGTGTCTGCTACCCGTTATCAAGGTTTGGATGTTTTTGTTACTGAAGCAGAAGCAAGCTATAAAATCACCCATAAAATAAAGCTTAATGTGTTTACTGGCATGGGCTGGGCTGCTGATAATTTTTCTGACTTATCAAAGGCAGAAACCATTGATACAGTCGGTGCGGGCTTTCGTTATCTCATCGATGAGCATTATGGTATTACCATAGGGTTAGATGTAGCACATGGCCCAGAACAGAATGCTATTTACATTCAAGCCGGTTCGACTTGGTAATAAAAAAACAATACTTTTATTGTTATTTTAGCAATCTTGTTGGGCTAAATATTGAATTAATCTATTACACTGCTATTATCAATAGCTTAATAAACATTCAGGGATTGAACGGATGCATAACAAAGTATCAACTAACCATTATCCATTCAAAGATTTTAAGCCACATGGTCTTGTCGAGTTTTACCAACGAGAGCACACGCTTTTAACGACAGCTACAGGGCCGTTCAACGAAGAAATAATTGAAGCTCATTCTTTCATGCAACAAGATTATATCAACAAACTCACCACGGCTTATGGTCAATGGTATGAATTGGTTGAATTTGAAAACTCATGCATGGCAACACCTGGGGCTCTTGAAAAACTAATGGTGTATTTTGTTGAGCTTAGACGCAAAGGCATTGCGCCGGCTAAAACAGCCTTAGTCATAAAAGAGGGGCTTGAAGGTGGTAGCTTGCTCACCGATACCTACTGTAATTTATATAAACGAGCAGGTATGGTGATGAATGTATTTAAGTCAAAAACAGCGGCTCTAAATTGGTTAGCAGAAGAGCCTGTTGCTGAATTAGCTTAAAAAGTGGAGCTCTTCTTCGCGCAAGGTTAGCACTTTCCCCCCCCTCAGGAGTCTAGCAAACGCTTTGCTAAAGATACTGCTTAATTACAACTCAGCTATCATTTTAACAAGCGCTTGTGTTGTCCATTCAAGTTCGTTGAATTTAATATCAGGTTGATAGTAAAAGCCTTTTTCGCGAGGCCTATTTACATATACTTTAATAGGCAGTATGACTTTTGCAAAGCCTGAAGGTAGGGTTTCGAGCCTCACCTCCATGTAGGTAGAATCTGTACTACTTGGTGCGCCAACTAATTGTGTGTTTGCAAACAGCTTAAAACTATCCAGCGCATCTAAACAAGCACTGGCACATTGCCCTGGCACAATCACATAAACAGGTGTAGTAAACTGACTGGCGTTTTTTGGCATTGCTTGTTGCTCTGCGGAGACTATCTCGACATAAAATTGTTCACCCTTTTCATAAGCCGCCTGCATACTTTCGTGGGTTGTCTTTAACCAGTGATACCAAGGACTAGCCGTATCATAGCTTGCGACTACATCGCCAAAATAGTCAGTATTGCCTTTAGAAGTTCGCCACCACACTTGGGTATTTTTGTGTAGCTTATAGCGGCCATATTTGAATTGTTCACTGCCCCAAAGTGCTGAGGCTATTTGCTCACTCCACATCGATGAGCCACCTTGATTATGGCGAAGATCAAGCACAACGGCTTTAGCTTGCATTAACTTACTATGCTGCTGTTCAATAGCGCTCAACATCGCTTGATAATCCGCTTGCTGCTGCTCATTAGGTGCATAAGTTGGCATACTGATCCAAGCAATATTCTCTAAAGGCCAATTAAGTTCAATTGGCAACTTATCGCCATTGTAGGCATTTTTAAGTTTTTCAGTGACATCATCAGGCCTAACAGTCCAGTTTAATTTTAGGCTATAGGTAGAACCGTCGGCTTTTTCAAATGTACAGCTTTCAAGCGGCGACAAAAACGGGTTGCCATCATCAATTGTTAGTCGCCAGCCATGGTTCCACCAACTACCAGGCTGCTGAACTTCGCCGTAATAGCGAAAAACACGCTCAACCAGCAAAGTATTAATTGCTGTATTGTCACAACTCACTAGTTTATCGCCCTTGGCAATTGCATCTAACTCACTGTAATACACTTTTAACGCATCACCGCGCCATACTGTTGAAAACCCCGGCCAGCTTTTTTGTGGCTTTAATTCTCTGGGCAAGGTATCGATAGCTCCTGCATGACCATCTTGTAGAACAGTTCTAAAACGTGAAATAGCCGCAGCAAAAGCTTGTGAACTATGCGCTTTTACTGCCAGCTTTAAGCCTTCTTGCTTTGCTTTTTCGAGCTGTTTAGCAAAGCCTGGATTACGTACATCATACATACCAGGGTGATTAATAACCGATAACTGATAGGCCGCTTCAACATCTTTTACAGCAAGTTCAGACCAATTAATCTCAGAGTTAGTTACTGAATGGCTATCTTCGCCATTACATAAGCTCACACCAAGTGGGCTGAGGTTAAGAGCTGTAAAAATAAGTGATGAGTAAAGCGTCAAGGGTTTCATTAAAATCCATTTTAAATAATTATTATGTTTAAAAAACATCCCATTTAAACACTAAGGCATTGTTGTGGCAATAAAAAGTACAACACATGCCAATAGATTAAAAAAATTCATCTATCAAGTTTATTTTAATCGTTTGTCGGTTTAGATGGATTACTCTAAAGTTAACTCATCAGCAAACGATGCTGCGATTAATAAGGAAACCAATCATGTTTAAACCACTTTTAAAACGACTTGCTCTTAGCTCTTTGCTGACATGTTCAGCTTTTGCAATCGCTGATCAAAGTGACTACAAACTGATGGTAATTAGCGACTCAGATTCATCGCAAGCTATTATGCAAGGCCAATATGAAGCAGTGTTAAATAACACAGCTAAAGCGTCTGACGTAAACAGCCAATACGAACTTGCATTTAATCGTTGCGCAGCAAGTGTGAAGTCTAAAAACTTCAGCCACGCAGAATCACTTTGTACTGAAGCTATCAAGCTTCTTAATCAAAGCGAAGTACGCGGCTACAAACGTCGAGAGCTTACTTCATTCGCTTTAAGTAACCGTGGTATCGCACGCATCATGTCGAAAAACGACACTGCTGCACTGTCTGATTTTTATGAAGCGGTAAAAATGTCGGGTAATGATTTAGTTAATCACAACCTAAACCGCGCTAAGCAAAACTTAGCTTTATAACCGAATTGTTGTCACAAAAAGTCTAGTTTGTGTGTTCTCTGGGCTTTTTTATACACCGAGTCATTGCACACGCGGTGACTCAACCAAATTGTTGTCAAAAGCTTAGTTTGTGTGTTCTCTAAGCTTTTTTATTCCGAGTTACTGCACACGCGGTGACTCATCCAAATTGTTGTCAAAAGCTTAGTTTGTGTGTTCTCTAAGCTTTTTTATTCCGAGTTACTGCACACGCGGTGACTCAACCAAATTGTTGTCAAAAGCTTAGTTTGTGTGTTCTCTAAGCTTTTTTATTCCGAGTCATTGCACACGCGGTGACTCAAGCAAATTGTTGTCAAAAGCTTAGTTTGTGTGTTCTCTAAGCTTTTTTATTCCGAGTTACTGCACATGCGGTAACTCAACCAAATTGTTGTCGAAAAGCCTGGCTTGTGTGTTCGCCGGGCTTTTTTATGCCCGTTATAAAATAAAAACGCCACTAGATGTGGCGTTTGGGTAGTTTCGACAACAATAAGAAATTGCTTTTAAAAGAAGCCCAGTGGGTTTTCGCTGTAACTTACTAATAAGTTTTTGGTTTGTTGGTAATGATCAAGGGCGAGTTTATGTGTTTCTCGACCAATGCCTGACTTTTTATAACCACCAAACGCAGCATGCGCTGGATACATATGATAGCAGTTGGTCCAAACACGGCCCGCTTCAATCTTACGACCAAAGTGATAAGCACGGTTCATGTTTCGACTCCACACACCCGCACCTAAGCCGAACTCTGAGCTATTAGCAAGCGCTAACGCTTCATCTTCATCTTTAAAAGTCGACATTGAAATAACAGGGCCAAAAATCTCTTCTTGGAACACACGCATGTCATTGGTGCCTTTTAACAGTGTTGGTTGAATATAGTAACCGCCGTTAAACTCATCTGACAGTTGCTCGACTTCACCACCAGCAAGGACTTCTGCCCCTTCCTTTTTACCGATTTCGATGTAGCTTAGGATCTTATCAAACTGAGCTTGTGATGCTTGAGCACCTACCATGGTTTCAGTATCAAGTGGGTTACCCCGTTTAATTTGTAAAGTGCGGGCAAGTACACGCTCAATAAATTGCTCGTAAATGTCTTCTTGAATAAATAAACGCGACGGACACGTACAAACTTCGCCTTGGTTAAAGTACGCAAGTACAGCTCCTTCAACAGCCTTACTCAAAAACTCATCGTCTTTTTCCATTACATCATTAAAGAAAATATTTGGCGATTTACCACCTAACTCAACCGTCGAAGGAATAATATTATCAGCTGCACATTTTAAGATATGCGACCCTACGGGTGTTGAACCTGTAAAGGCAATCTTCGCAATTCGAGTACTGGTTGCCAAAGCCTCGCCTGCTTCTTTACCATAGCCATTCACTACATTTAATACACCTGCTGGTAATAAATCACCGATTACTTCAAGCAGTACTAAAATTGATGCAGGCGTTTGTTCAGCTGGTTTTAAAATAACACAGTTACCCGCAGCAAGAGCTGGAGCAAGCTTCCACGCAGCCATTAACAGTGGAAAATTCCAAGGAATAATTTGCCCTACTACACCTAATGGCTCATGAAAATGATAGGCAACGGTAGTTTCGTCTATCTCACCGATTGAACCTTCTTGCGCGCGCACACAGCCTGCGAAATAGCGAAAATGATCAGCCGCGAGTGGCACATCTGCCGCAAGTGTTTCACGAATTGCTTTACCGTTATCCCAAGTTTCTGCAACCGCGAGCATTTCTAGATTTTGTTCAATGCGGTCGGCAATTTTTAATAAGATATTGCTTCGCTCAGTGACTGACGTTGTTCCCCATGCTGCTTTTGCATCGTGTGCTTTATCAAGTGCCAGTTCGATATCTTCTTTTGATGAGCGAGGTACTTTACAAAACACTTTACCGTTTACTGGGCTAATGTTTTCAAAGTATTCACCCTTTACAGGGGCAACCCACTGGCCGCCAATATAATTCTCGTACTGCGCTTTAAAGTTAACTTTTGCGCCTTCACTACCTGGGTTTGCATAAATCATAATGTGTTCTCTCTTCAAATTGTTGTGTTTCATTTAGCATTGACTAAATTATGCGGTAGGTTATTGTTTAATGAACCGCTAGCACTTGAAGTTAGCTCAGTTACTGAAAACACACTTGATTCCTAGTCCAGACTTTTTGACTATTTGTCCAGAATTTAGGGCAACAGCGAGGCAACAATGAACACATCAGTTAGCAACAGAAGTTTAGATAAAAAACGACAACGTATTGATGTGCTTATTGAAAATAAAGTTAGTTTTGCTGGCGAACATGCCGAGTTAAGTATTTACGACACCTATTTAGATGCGCAAAAAGTAGCCTTACATTCCACTGAGTTACTATTTTGTGGCATGATCAGCGGCAAAAAAATCATGCATGTTGCCGACAGTGATTATCATGAAGAATTTTTGCCAAACCAGTCATTTGTGCTTGCTCCAGAGCAAGGGGTGTTAATCGATTTCCCTAATGCGTCTCTTAATCAACCAACAACCTGTTTAGCGATTGAAATCAGTACCGATAAGATAAGCCAAGTAGTTGATGCTCTTAATTTTAACCAACAAATTACACAGGATGACTTTTTCCAATATCAAGCAAAGCTAGTTCATGCCCAGCATAACCAGCAAACTCAACAACTACTTGAACGGATGATCACCCTGTTTAGTGAAAATGAGCAACACCGGGATTACTTAATTGATTTATCACTCAATGAACTGATAACCCGCCTGTTACAGCAGCAAAGCCGAGATTTAATGATAGCAAGCTGTAAACAAGGCAAGCTTGCAACCCCGCTAAGCCATGTAATTAGTTATATTGAACAGCATCTTGCTGAGAATATTGATATTGATGTGTTATGTAAGATAGCGTGTATGAGCCGCAGTAAGTTTTATCAGCAATTTAAGCTAGCGTTTGGTGTTACGCCAGCTCTTTGGCAACAGCAATTACGCTTACAAAAAGCGTATAAACTACTTCAAAAAGGTGAAGCGATTAGCCAAGTTTGTTATCAGTTAGGCTTTAATAACCCAAGCCATTTTAGTCGTGTGTTTAAACAAGCCTTTGGCGCAACCCCAAAAAGTATCGCTAATCATTAATTTTAGGGTTTCGATGAGAATAAACCCGATAGGTAAATGCCAACAATATACAAATGGCGCTTGGCACATAAAGCGCTGCAAAGCTTAATTTAGCAAATAACCATGCCCCAGCTAAGCCACCAAAGATAAAGCCTAAAATGATTAGTCCAAACAGTTTAGCCTTACGTTTATCAAGCGCCTCGCCGCGGAAAACTCGACCAAACATAATACCTAAATCGGTAAAGATACCAGTTACATGGGTAGTGCGAACAATTGCGCCGCTGTAAGTTGTTGCCAATGCATTTTGTAACCCACATGCCGCAGAAGCTAAAAAGTGCCCGTAGCCAGAGCCATTACACAGTAACCAAAGTGCACCGAGTAAAAACCCTGCCTCAATAAATAGTGCGGTGTCGTAATGACGCCCTAACTTAAGTGCTGAACTGTGCAATAAAAACCCAGCAATACCAGACCCTACTAAAAATGACAGTAATACGCCTAATAAATGTAAAGCATCAAGGCTATTGCCATGCATAAGATCTGCGCCTAGCAAGGTTGCAGTTCCCGATAAATGCGATACCGCTTGATGCTCAAAGCTAAGTAAACCAACCGCATTCACGCATCCGGCAACCAATGCCAAAATAAATGCGCCTACTTCAACCCATTTTGGTAACTTAGAAATCACTCGCTCTTTACCTTTTTTATGACCTGTTCTCTCATTCTTTTATGGTACGCCTATTTTTATGACTAAAAACACTTTTTTTCGACTCTTTATATGGTAATTTACAGGTAAGTAAATCGATTAAGTGACGATAATGCCCAAGCCAAAAAATTGGACGCTAAAAAGTATTGCCCAAGAGTTAGGCGTTTCAAATGCCACCGTATCAAATGCGTTTAACCGCCCTGATCAACTATCAAAATCTCGCCGCGAGGAGATTTTGGCTGCCTGTAAAAAACTCGGCTACTTTGGCCCTAACAAAGCGGCGCAATCGCTGCGCAGAGGGACCTTTAATATTGTTGCCTTGGTGTTGCCAGACAGTGTTGAATACATGGTATCAGATCCGGTTGCAAGCAGCTTTATGCGGGGCGTATCGGCGGTACTCGAAAAAAATGGCATTAACCTTTTATTATTTTCTGGTAATAGCAATAACCTAAATAGCGTAGTCGATTTTGTAGATGGCTTTATCTGTTATGGCCGCCCTCGTAATAAGCAACTTGTTGAACAATTGAAACAAGTACCAAAACATGTGGTGACGGTTGATTTTAATATCGGTCGCGATGCCTCGGTAAACGTTAATAACCAACAAGCCAGTTTTGATATTGCTAAACACGCACTCCAAAAAAATGATGATCGGGTGGCAATTTTAGGGCTGCGCTTACTTGATAACGACGTACTATGCCGAGTTTACGAGCATCACGAGTTTGAAGCTGGTCAGTCTATCGCTCATCAGCGACTACGCGGTTATCACCAAGCAATCAGTGATGCTGGCATCACCCTTGGTGATGATAGAACATGGAATATTCCAGAAAGTAGTGAGCGTTTTGCTAGTATTGCCGCCAAAGAAGCGCTTAGCAGCACACCAAGACCAAACGTTTTGTTGTGTATGAGTGATTTAATCGCCCTTGCTGCAATGCGTGAAGCATTAAAAATGGGCTTATCGATTCCAGAAGATGTCAGAATTGTTGGTTTTGATGGCATCGATGAAGGACAACGATTTGTGCCAAAGCTTACGACTGTTCACCAAAACAGCGAAGAAAAAGGCCGCTTAGCAGCGACCTTATTTTTATCGAAAGAGCAGCAAACAGCCGAAATCGACTATCGACTGCAATTGGGGCAAAGTAGTTAAGCTAAAAAGTCAGCCAACTCAACTATGCTTTGTTCGCTGTCGCGGTGATCGACAATGAACACTTCACGGCTAGTAAAGTCGACTTTTAACTCAATTGAGCTGGTATCATCATGCCAGCTTAAACGACACACACTGCCTTCACCGTTCACTGTGAATTCACCGTTAAAAGCTGGGTGCTCATTTCGTAATTGAATAAGTTTAATCAATCCTTTAACCACAGGTTTTGCTAGAGCAGCTTCAATATCTTGTGCATTTAAATAAGGACGATTAATATCACGGCCAACATTTGTACGTGCCAGTAATTCCATATCGTTTTCACAAGCGAACAGACCGCCATAATAAACTTGTGGAATACCTGGCGCGAAGAATTGAATCGCACGCGCTAATAGATAATCAAAGTCATCTGCACCCAAGGCATTATAATACGTACAATTTACTTGATATAAATCAACGTTACTGGCTGCAGCCCCTGTTGCAAGGCGACTTTGCCCATCACTTTTTTCATGAATGGTTTCAACCAAGTTATCAATTTGTTCGGCGTTTAGTAAGCCTGGTTTATCACCCATTGGACCTGCGTCAATAATGCCAATGCCATCATGAGTATCAAGCACTGTTAAACAGTTACGCGGTGAAATTGTTAGCCAATTCACCAATGCTTGCGCATCATTGCTAAATAAACTGTGCAAAATAAGCGGTGGAAGTGCAAAGTCATATACCATATTTACACGTTTTGCGACTGCTACCTGAGTTTGATAATGGCTATGAATTTCGGCAATAGTCTCCATACCAGCATCATTTGCCTGTGCTGAAAGCTTATTTAAATACTCAAATGTTTCGTCCAGCATAAAACAGTTAGTGCCTGCTTCTTTGATAGCATAACCAGCGGCGTCTAAACGAATGATGTTGACATTATTATCAGCAAATTTGCCAAGTACAGTGTTTAAGTACTCAATGCCTGCTGTTGATTTCACATTAATATCAATTTGGTTATCGGTAAATGTGGTCCAAAAATCATAGGTTTGGCCATCTCCACATTTAATTGGTGTAAAGCAGCTACCAGGACGCGGACGATAAATCGCTTTTTGTTCAGCCTCCGACATGCCATTTGGGAATACATCGTCTTTGGTAAGAAATAAATCCCAAAATTCAGATTGTTTGCCTTTTGCTAGCACGTCTTTAAATTGAAACGACTGTGCTGAAACATGGTTAACAATCAAGTCAGCCATCAAATCATAGTTTGCACCAAGCACTTTGATGTCTTCCCAGCTACCAAGACGCGAGTCTACTTCACTATGTTCAATAGGATCAAAGCCAGCATCACTGCCATCAATCGGATTATAAAATGGCAACAAATGTACACCTGCAAACACATTGTTAAGTGGGCCATTTAATAAATTACTTAATTCATCAATACCTTGACCGGTAATACGGTCTGCGTAGGTGATTAATTGCACTTTATTGTTGATCATAATTGTTAATACCAAGTTGAAACTTAATCGATTAAGATATATCTTTAACCACGACAGCAAATTATTCAAGCAGTTTTTACTACTTTTATACACTAAGATACATAGTAAAGGTGTAAGCCTTCACATGAGGATACAACAATGAATAGAACACACGATCCTTTGCAAATGATTAGATGGTTGACATACATGATGTTTTTTATGTTTGCCATGACCTCTGATGCGGTTGGTATGATCATTCCTGAGTTAATAAAAGAATTTGACCTCAGCATGACACAAGCTAGTGCATTCCATTATGCCCCAATGGCACTGATTGCTTTTAGTGGCCTATTTTTAGGATTTCTTGCCGACAGTTTTGGCCGTAAACAAACGATAATGTTGGGCCTGGGTTTATTTACGATTAGTTGTTTTTTATTCGCGATAAGCAGCAGCTTTAGCATATTTGTAGTGCTTCTTAGCTGTATTGGCCTTGCTATTGGTTTATTCAAAACAGGTGCTTTAGCATTGTTAGGTGATATCTCTAAAAACAATTTAGAGCACACAAAAACCATGAATTTAGTCGAAGGCTTTTTTGGTATCGGTGCTATCGTAGGCCCTGCTTTAGTGAGCTTTTTAATTACGCAAAAAGTTAGCTGGACTTACCTATATGTTATTGCAGGGGTTTTATGCTTAATTTTAACCATTATAGCTTGGCGTGCAGATTACCCTAAACCTAAAAAGCAAGAAGAACACGCAAAACCCGCCTCCCTTGCCACTACTATGAGCATGATGAAAAACCCTTACGCACTTGGCTTTTCTTTAGCGATTGCCCTTTATGTAGCAACCGAAGTGGCTATTTATGTGTGGATGCCTACTCTACTTGGCGATTACACTGGCCCATGGCAATTACTGGCAACCTACGCATTGACCTTATTTTTTATTTTACGCGCTGCGGGACGTTTCTTAGCGGTATGGCTTTTAAACCACTTAAGCTGGCAAGCGGCGATGCTGTATTTAAGCTTAGGGATCGCACTATGTTATTTAGGCTTAATATTTGGTGGTGTTGATTGGGCAATATTCTTATTACCCTTATCAGGTCTGTTTATGTCAATGATTTACCCAACTTTAAACTCGAAAGGTATTTCTTGCTTTGCCGTTCAGCAGCACGGTGCGGTAGCTGGGGTCATCCTGTTTTTCACTGCATTATCTGCAGCTGCAGCCCCACTACTTATGGGTATGATCAGTGATTTCTTTGGCCACATTCGTTATGGGTTTTATCTCGCAACAGGTTTCGCATGTTTACTGTTTTTAGCCATGCTATATAACTACTTACGCAACCCTGCTGAGCAAGCTTTAGCGCAGCACAGTGCATTAAGCCACTAAATAAAAATCGTTAAAAATCAATTATCGAACATAAATTGTGCAAGTTTTTCGCTAAAAAGACTTGCACTGTGTAAAATTATTGTTATCTTTACTTAATCGATTAAGATAACAATTTAGACAACAAACCATCTGGGATTGACACGAGGCACATTATGACAACACACAAACATGCCCTTTACACATTAAGCGCGCTTGCGCTAGCAGTAAGCCAAAACTTACACGCAGAAGAGCAAGCACAACCAGCAGAGGCTAAAAAAAGCGGCCTTGAAACAATCGTTGTAACAGGTGTACCGCGCCGTACAACGATTATGGCATCAAGTTCATCGGTTAGCAGTGTTACATTAGCAGAAATTGAAGTATCAACACCACGCTCTACTGCAGAAGCATTCAGAACAATCCCGGGTGTTCGTTCAGAATCAACAGGTGGTGAAGGTAACGCGAATATCGCAGTACGTGGTTTACCTGTTGCATCGGGTGGTGCTAAGTTCTTGCAACTACAAGAAGATGGCTTACCTGTTATGCAGTTTGGCGATATTGCCTTTGGTAATGCAGATATCTTCATGCGTTTAGATTCAACAGTACAAAGTGTTGAATCAATCCGTGGTGGCTCAGCTTCGACAGCAGCAAGTGACGCACCAGGCGGTATCATCAACTTTATTTCAAAAACGGGTGAGAACGAGTCAGGTAGCGTATCAACCACGGTTGGCCTTGATTATGACTCTATCCGTACTGACTTTGAGTATGGTACGTATTTAAACGACAGTGTGCGCTACCACATTGGTGGCTTTGTTCGCCAAGGTGAAGGCCCACGTGAAACCGGTTATACATCAAATAAAGGTGGCCAAATTAAGGCAAACCTGACTAAAGAATTTGATGCCGGTTATGTTCGTGTTTACTTTAAACACCTTGATGATAAAAGCGTAGGTTACCTACCTATGCCAATGTACTCAGATGGCGATTCAATCCCAGGCTTTGATTCGCAATCAGATACGCCGCATTCAGCACTTTTCACACAAACTCTGCGTTTAAATGGCGATAACCAAATTAGTACTGGCGATATGACCGACGGTATGAATCCGGTTGTTACCTCAGTCGGTTTTGAAGCGGCATTTGATTTAGAAAACGACTGGCGTATCGAAAACCGCTTTAGAACATCGTCAGTGAGCGGTAACTTTATTTCTCTTATTCCAGCTGAAGTTGCATCTGCAAGCTCTATCGCCTCTAGCATTGCTGGTGATGGTGCATCACTTGTTTATGCAAATGGTGGCTCAGCAGGCGAAGCTTACGGCGATGACGATTTAGCAATGCGTATTCACACATTCGATGTAACGCTAAATGACATGGGTTCAATTGTTAATGATCTTAAGTTAACTAAGTCGTTCTCTGATGACACTAGTGTTACTTTTGGTTACTTTGCATCAAGCCAATCAATTGATATGTCTTGGCTTTGGAACTCGTACGTTATGGAGCTAAAAGGCGACAACGCAGCATTACTTGATGTTACCGCTGCTAATGGCGATAGCTACTCTGATAATGGCTTGTACGCTTATGGTACTCCATACTGGGGTAACTGCTGTCAACGTAACTACGACACAGAATACGAAACGCGTGCACCTTACATTAACTTAGCCACTAAGTTTGGCGATTTAAGCATTGATGCAAGTGCTCGCTATGATTCAGGCGAAGCACGTGGCAACTACGCAGGTGCAGTTACATCTACGATTGATATGAACGGCGACGGTACCATCTCAATTCCAGAGCAAAGTGTTGTTGGTATTGATAACGCAAATCCAAGCATTGTTAACTACGACTGGCACTACAGCTCATACTCAATTGGTGCGAACTACCAAATTGACCCAAGTTTCGCGACATTTGCCCGCTTAAGTAAAGGTGGCCGCGCAAATGCAGACCGCTTACTATTCGGTAAAGTAGAAGCTGATGGTTCAGTTGCCGAAGCCGATGCAATTGATGAAGTAAATCAATATGAGTTCGGTGTGAAAAAACGTTTTGATTCACTATCAGTATTTGCAACAGCATTCTACGCAGAAACTGAAGAGCAAAACTTTGAAGCAACATCACAAAAATTCTTTGACCGCGAGTACGAAGCAAAAGGTATTGAGGTTGAATCAACGTACTACGTTGGTGATTGGGACTTCCGTGGTAACTTTACTTGGACAGATGCAGAAATTGCTAAAGATGCGTTATCGCCAGAGTTAGTTGGTAATACACCACGTCGTCAAGCTGACCTAATCTACTCATTAATGGCAACTTACAACTTTGACAAAGGTGCTGCTGGCCTGAGCTTTATTGGTACAACGGATGCTTACGCACAAGACAGTAACGACCTTAAATTTGATGGCTATACACAAGTGAATGGCTTTGTAAGTTACAACCTGTCTGAAAACTTAAGCCTATCGCTTAACGTGAACAACCTGTTCGACACCGTAGGTATCACAGAAGCAGAAGAAGGCTCTGTACCAGATAACGACATTATTCGCGCCCGTACTATTAACGGCCGTACAACGTCGCTTACTTTAAAATATTCTTTTTATTAATACCTCTCCTCCCTCTTTAGCCCAGTATTTACTGGGCTTTTTGCGTTTTACGTGTTCTTAGTAACAGCAACAAAAGGGCTTTGTATAAGACTAGGTTGTTGCTCTTTTCTTTTCACATAACTAAACAGTATTAAGCAGCCTAAAGCTAAGCTTGCAGCAAGCATTGAACCTAGGCTTGCAAATCTAAAGCTGTGAAACTGTGCAATAACTCCTGTTGCCCCTGCCCCACACATAACCCCTAATTTAATCGCGTTCGTGTAAAACGCCGAGGTAAACCCAATACGCTCTGGTAGCTGATCTTGTAATACGGTTAAACCAATGCCCGCAAAAATACCGTAAAACAGCCCATTTAAAACTTGCAGCGCGATTAAATGCCATACCTGTGTGGCAAAAAACACCCCTAAATAAAATACAATGGCACAACAAAATGCGACTACAAGCATCGAAACCTTACTGTATCTTTTAGCAAGCTTTGCCGCATACAGCATGATAGGAATTTCTAACAGTACCACAACACCCATAAATAGCCCAGGCGTATGCTCAGCAAATCCTAGTTCAGTAATGCTATAGAGCGGCAGTGCCGATGAATACATAATATTGCCCGTTGAGCCAAGCATAATAGCTAAGCCTAGCAACCAAAATGATAAACTCGCAGCGGCTGCTGGCTCTGAGCTATGTTGTGACTTTTTAGCGCTATAGTCAGGAATGAACTTAAATGCAAAGATAAGCGCAACCAATGCACACGCTGCAGCAAAGTAAAACGAGCGGCTAAACTCTCCTCCCGAGGCTAACAAATAGCCAAGCGGCGGGCCGCCCACCCAAGCAAAAGAAATAGCGGCACGTAAACGCGAATTAAAACTGGTGATGTCGATGTTCTGTTGACGCCCTGCCCATTGCCTTGCCACGGTCATCATTTGCGGAATTGCTGCATTTCCCATAGCTAGAAATAACACGCCCGCAAGTAACACTTGCCAAAATGCAGTGGCATTAGCAAAGGTCACTAACGCACACACCATACCTGATACAGCCACCATAAATAACTTACGTGCACTAGTTCCTTTATCAGCCATACCACCCAGCCACTGACTAATAATTAACCCCGTAATAGTTACTGCTACCATATAAACACCCAAATAAACGGGTGGTGTCTGCAGCCCTTCTATAATGAATAAGCTCATCAAAGGGTTAACGAATGCCCCCATTAATCCCGTTAGCATGCTTAGAAGAATAAAAATTACACCATGCTGTTTAAGCAATGCTTTCACCAACAACCCCACATCAAAACGACAATTTAATAAACAAATTAAAGGGCGCAGATTATACACAGCTTTACTGTAATTTTCATTTTGTAATACAAATAATAGAGAAGGAGTTTCGCATAATGAAGCTATGCTTTTAAGAAGAGACAATTAACTGTTAAGAACAAACAGTTACTTGCCAATAGGGTTATCCCTTAAGCTGTACTATGACTGTAACAACTTAAGAGATACAGCTTGAACTCGCAATATACTTACAGCTGCGAGAATTGCTTGAAGTGATAAACCAATACCTTTAAAGCGTGCTATTTAGTAATTTATAAAAGCGAGATGTCACCCCGTTTGTCCAGCCAAACCCTTGTTGCACAGTATATTCACCGCCACCGGCTCGACTAACTAAATCACAAACGTTATATTTTTCTAATAGGCACTTATCTTCAGTAAAACGCATTTCAATCATGCTCAACCAATTTTTCATAATTGCCTGCGCTTCACTAACATAACCATAATCAAAGAGCCCTTTTACAGCAAACCACTGCAGAGGAGCCCAGCCATTAGGGCTATCCCATTGTTGTGAAGTACTACATAAGGTTGTTACTAATCCACCCGGTTTTAAAAACTCTGACATCAGCTTTTGCTTTACCTGTTCGGCTTGCCTAGCAGACGCTGCGCCAACAAACAACGGCACCGCTGTTGCCAATGAATCAACCTCACTTTGCTGATTTAAACGAATATTAAAATCTCGATATACCCCAGCCTCACTATGCCAACAATATTGGTCAATTGCTTGCAAACGAAGAGCGGCTAATTCTTCTATGGAATGACATTTTTGATCCTTACCCAGCAGTCGATAAAAGTCTCCAAGTGTTCTTTCAAGGTTATAAAGCAAACAGTTTAGGTCAACTGGGACGATATTGGTGGTTTCAATCGTTTTTAAATCATGATGATCTACAAGCCAGCGACTACTGAAGTCCCATCCTGACTCGCATGCCGCTCGTATATGTTGAAAATAACTTAACTTTTGTACCTCATCGAGACCTTCAGCATCGTGTAAATCTTCTTTTAATGATTCAGGTCGAGGAGTTGTAGAGCTATCCCAATAACGGTTTAAAATTGCGCCATCAGGCATTCTTACAACTCGCTTTATTAAAGGTGTTTGCGTTGATAATTCGCTACAATCTTGCATCCAAAATTGATACTCAGACTCTAAAGCTTCAATAGCACTTGCAAGCCAAGTTAAATCATCCTGATGCTGATATTTAGCTTTCCAAAGCATAGTAAGCATGAGTGCTAATACAGGTGGTTGTGAGCGACTACTGTAATAGATTCGATTACCATTTGGTATGCAACCATTGCGATTTTGCAGGTCAATAAAGTTGTTTACCATTGCTTCTATTGTTGCAAGATCACCAATATCCTCAAGGCCTAATGCGGTAAAATAACTGTCCCAATAATATATTTCCTGAAATCGTCCACCAGGCACAATATAGTCATAAAACAGCGGTAACAATGAGCTTGATAAGTCTGTATCTGCACTGCGGTGTAAGTGAGGCCATAAATCAGCAATATATTGTTGTACTGAAGAAGTATCTATCTTAGCTGTTGGGATTGTTTGGTCGGCAAACATAAAATGAGTCATTACAAACTCACGAAGCTCCTCGCCTCTCAAAGGCCCAACGAGCAAATATAATTCACAAGCACTTTGCCAAGACAAATTAGGAATGGCATCAGCAAACATCTTAGAATCAGCAAACACCTCTTCTAACTGCACATCTTTAAATAATTGACTATCAAGAAAGCTCATAAATACCCTTTATTGTTCAGCTGAAGTTGTATGAGAAAGAGGTTTTAACGTGTGTTTCTTGAACACTGAAACACTCACCAATAACAATGCAATAGGCACCAAAGTTAAATAAAAGGCATGTTGGCCACTAAATTTATCAAATACCAACCCTGTAATAATTGAGCCAGTAGTCCCTCCAAGAGCAGAAAAAACAACTATCAGTCCTGTCATTGCTGCGTGCTGATACTTAGCCAATGAACTCAACATAACTGAGTTAAGTACCGGATAAATCGGTGCCATAAAAAAGCCAATCAGGGGTAACATGAATGCAGCAAGTGGTACATCAAATATTGTTTTTACTTGGCTACCATCAACGTTGTGCGTCATAGGTAATACAAGTAAAACCAGCACAGCCATAGATATTAAGCAACTGATTAATATACTAAACCAATTTAGATAGCGCAGTAATTGACCAGCAACCAAGCGACCTAGCGCAAGCGCCGCAGCAAATATACTTGCTAGCTGAATACTTACATCAACGGGGAGCATTAAAACTTGATTATTAAAAGTAGGTAACCAAGTACCTACTCCCTGTTCGATTAATACATAAAGAAAGGCACTGATAATAAAAATTAACACCAACGGTTTATACGCAAGCCTTAGCATGTCAATAAACGCGTGAATTTGTGAGTAGTGCGAGCCCTTTAATTCAGGTGATTTAATTGGTGCTGTAAAAACAGCTAAAAAGGCTACGGCAACAATCAAGGCAAGCAAATAATATACATTTAACCAGTGAGTGCTCTGCACATCATTTGGATCGATAAATAAAGCAAAGATCCAATAGCCTGCTAACACACCTAGCATAAACACCCCTTCAATGGTGTTTAGCAACGCTGAGTGCTTATTAGCACTGTCTGTTACCTGGCCAATCACTGAATAAACAGAAATTTTCATCACTGCAAAGCTACAACCAATTGCTGCAAACAGTGCCTTTAGTACCCAGAACTGTGCAATTGTAGGTACAACTAAACACATAACAGCGACAAAAACTAAGGCAGCCAACATCGCGATTTTATAACCAACCCGAGGAATAAACGACGCAACTAAGAATGAAACAATTGCTATGCTTAAGTCTTTAAAACCCTCTAAAACGGATGCGTCTGTTTTAGTCACACCTAAACTATTTATTGCTTGCAAAATAACAGTACCGACACTGTTTAGCATAATAGCAAATACAAAATAGCTGCACGCCAATGCGACTGTTATTCTGATCGGATTCATTCACTCAAACCTAAGATTATTTTTATTTAGTCTAGTTTAGCAATCAAGTAAATGCAAACGTTTGCAAACACATTTAAACAAATATTTAACAACAGCCCAAATCAACGCTGACTGGATTGTCTACAAATTAATTCAATATCAACAACTTGAGAGGTGGTTGTTTGCCCCGAAAACTGCGCTATTAATTTTTCCACAAGAATAACTGAGGCACGCTGCGTATTCTGTTTAATACTTGATAAGGAAGGATGGCTGATATCTGCCATTGCGATATCGTCAAAACCGACTAAAGCGACATCATTTGGAATACTAATATAACGCTCTTTTAACGCTTTCATAGCGCCAAGTGCCACCATATCGCTACATGCCATAATACCGTCAAAATATAGGCCTTTTTCAACCAAGAGTTTATTTATACTTTTGTAAGAAGCGCCGCTTGTAATATCAATAGAAACCACATGAGGTGTGGCTTTCGCACTCGCTATCGCATCTAAATAACCTCGGTGGCGCTCACCTATTTCGGCATGCCCAGGATCACCTAAGAACAAAATATTCTTGGCTCCTTTATTCAATAAATGCTCAGTAGCAAGCCTACCACCTAAATAATTATCGCTCCCTACAATAGGGTAATTGCTGGGCGATTTAGGATCTCCCCAAACCACTAGGGGCACACCCGCATCTGCTGCAGCTTCGATATTTGCTTGATTCTTACCCTGCCCAACTACTATAAGACCGTCAGCACGACGACTATTTATGAAGTAGTTGGCCCAATCGTCGCTCGCCATAAATGAGTTTGAAAGCAGCAATTCTAAGCCAAATTTATTCAATGCAAGATTAATTTCGCCAACAACTTTAAGTAGAAAAGGGTCATTTATAGACTGCTCGGTGTCCCCATCTAGGTTAATTATCACGGCAACAACATTGGTTTTTTGTGTTCGTAAACGACTTGCAGCAGTGTTTAAACTAAAATTATGCTGTTTGGCTAAGCGTTGAAGCTTTACCCTTGTTTCCTTTTTAATCAATGGGTTATCATTCAGGGCGCGAGACACAGTTGATGTCGAAACCCCTGCTAATTTAGCCAGATCAGCGAGCTTCAATTTTTTTTCATTCATAATGCTAAAACACTGGGTGCTGTCCTTAGAATATGTGCCAGCAATATAACATCATTTTAACTAAACCGCTGCGTTTCAGCAGATAATATTTTTTCAGTAGCACGCATTTCATACTCTAATCCTGTGTTCAAATTTACAACAAAAAGTTATAAAAACCATTTGCAAACGTTTGCATTGATCTTTATGGTTTAAAAAAGCAAGGCATTAACAATTGCAAAAATCGTTTCAATAACTTGCTTTACACACAAAAGGAAATGGGAACACACAATGATGACAACAACATATACTCGCAGTGCATTAGCCTCTGCAATCCTGCTAGCAATCAGTGGCCAAACTGCAATGGCCGAAGAACAGCCACAAAAATCAGCAAATGAAAAAGTAGAACGAATTGTCGTATCGGGCACACCTGCCGGTATCGGTGTTCGTAAAATCGACGCAGGTTACGCCGTGACAAACATTGATGCCGATCAAATTGTTAAACTATCGCCAAAAAGTACAGCTGACTTGTTTAAAGCCGTACCAGGTGTGTGGGTAGAAAGTTCAGGTGGTGAATCTGGCGCAAACGTGTTTGTGCGTGGTTTTCCCGGTGGTGGCGATGCGCCATTTTTAACATTGAGTCTTGAAGGCTCACCAATTTACCCTGCACCTACTTTATCATTTTTAGAAAACTCGTCGTTATTCCGTTTAGATGAAACCATTGAAACAATGGAAGCACTGCGTGGTGGTCCAAACCCTGTTGTATCAAACGGCCAGCCTGGTTTAACAACGAATTTCCGTTTAAAGCGTGGTGGTGAATACACTGAAGGTGTTTTCAAATACACGACCTCAGATTATGACTTGCAGCGACTTGATGCTGTGGTAAGTGGTGAGGTTTCTGATGATCTATACTTTATGGTGGGTGGTTATGTTAAAAGCTCACCAGGTATTCGTGATGCTGGTTTCACATCAGAAAAAGGCAGCCAGTTCACAATTAATATCACAAAAGAGTTAGAAAACGGCACCATTAATTTATACACCCGTCAAACAGATGACCACGGTGCTTGGTACTTACCAACACCACTGAATGTTGACGGTATTGATGCTGAGTACACGCAACTAGGTACTTTAAATCGCCAAGCAACTATTTACACAGGCCCAAATAATGACGAACGACAAATCGACTTAGGTGAAGGCCGTGGTTGGAAAGGTCATGTTTCTGGCGGTAGTATCAAACTTGAATTTGATAACGGCTGGAGCTTTACAGATCGCTTTAACTTCACCAAGGGTGATGCTAACACATACGGCTTAGTACCGGCAGGCTCTGCAACAACGATTGAAACAGCTGCTGAAACCGGTGAAACGATAACAGGTCCAGTAACAGGTGCAGTAACTGGCACAGAATACGGCGCAGACACGGCGGTGCAAAAAGTTGGCCGTTGGGTGGCATTAAAAGAGATCAGCGCATTCACCAATGATTTAGCGTTTGCTAAAAAGCTTGATAATCTATCGCTGGCATTTGGTTATTACACAGCAAGCACATCAGCAAATGACTGGTGGAGCTTAGGCAATGTAGCGTATCACGTGCTTGAAGCAGGTGGCGAAATGCTAGACGGTTTCGAATGTAATGCAAGTGTTGATGGTTGTGGCTTTAACTACGATATCAATTCAACAGGTGATGCACGCACCAATGCGTTTTACACAACAGCTCAATATAAATTCAACGATGACTTTACGCTTGATGCAGGTATTCGTTTTGAAAACCATGAAGTGGAATACTCAGTTGATGAAGGTCTTGACGGTGTGATCACTCAGTCTGTTCAATATGACGAAAGCAAAACATCGTGGACAACAGGTATTAACTACTCAATTTCCGATGACATGGGCGTATTTGCTCGTGTAAACCGTGGTTACAAAATGCCTTACTTCGACGACTTCCGTGATAACTATGGTGCTTACCAAAATGGCGAAAAGCTAATTAAAGAAGTAACACAAGCTGAGTTTGGTTATAAATTATTAACAGACAGCACCGACTTTTACGCAACATTCTTCACTAACGAAGTAAAAGGTGACACATTTAATCGTCGACCAGGTGACCCATCTGAAATTTTAACCAACGAAGCATACGGTATTGAGCTTGATTATAACTACAACCATGAATCTGGTTTCTCAGTTAACTTAAACTCAACGCTTCAAGAAACTGAAATAACAGAAAGCCCAACTAACGAAGGCAACGAAAGTCAGCGTCAGCCAAAATGGCAAGTACGTTTAACACCAAGCTATGACTTTGAAGTTAGTGACATGTATGCAACCTTGTACGGCACAATCTCAGCGGTTGATGACCGCTACGGAAACAACGAAAACTCAGTTACTTTAGAAGGTTACGAAAAAGTAGACATAGGTTTAATTGTTGAACCTATGGAAGGTATTAAAGTGCAGTTAGCGGTTGATAACTTAACTGACGAACAAGGCATAACAGAAGGTGACCCTCGTAATGCTGATGCACCGAATGGTCGTTACATTATGCCGCGTACTACACGCTTAAGTATTAGCTACGAGTTTTAATAATAACTCCCTAATCCCTTGATTGTAAAATCAATACCCAAGCCACTGAGTTATTAAAACCTGTGGCTTTTTTCATTTATTAGTAACTCTAGCAAATGCTCTGCAATAGCTCGATGCGACTCAAGGGTTAAATGTATACCTTCTTGCTGGCAAGGCGGAGCTATTGCTGTGATATCCAGGAACAGCGTTTGCTGTTTCACACACAGTTCAGAAAAAGCCTTAACTAGCTCATTAGACTTTGCAGCCGCCCCCGCATAAATAGATTGATATGCGCCAACTTCATAAACCCTAGCAGCGCTTAGTATTATAATTTTGGGTAAGTCTCGATGTAGATAATATTTCTTTATGTTTGAGATGAGGGCTTCTAGTGCCTTGGCAATATCAGCAACCGACAGTGCAAAACGGCGCTTTAAATCATTCGTGCCGAGCTGAATAACAATCACATCTAAATGATAAGCCGCTAGGTAAGGCTCTAAGTACTTAATACCCAGTTTATCGCCACTGAAAGGTGGGTCGTTCACCAGCGTGCGATTAGGCTGGCCAGCTTCAATAACTTGATAGCCGGCACCTAATTTAATACCAAGTAAACTAGGCCAGCGCTCATCAGCAGCAAAGCGCTTACCATCGACGGGCGAAATACCATAAGTGTTTGAGTCACCAAAACATAAGATATTCATTAGAATGGATTAAGTGTATAACCTTGTTGCTGCAACTGTGCATGCGCGGTCATTGCCGATAACGCCATTTGCACACCAGGAATAAGCTGTTGCTGCTTTACCTTCATGTGCGTTGCAGACTGCCCACACACATACACAACGGTATTATGTGCCAACAATTGTGAGATCAATTGCTGATTTTTATTGTCACTATCAAAGCGCTTTTTATAAAAACTGTTTTCCAGTACATCAACACTTGCGCCACCATGCACAACTAAAGCAAGTTGAATGTTCTCAGGCTTCACACCATGGGCTATATGCATATTAATGAACCTTGCTAATGAGTTCATTTTGTTATTCTGCGCCCCTTTTTCTGCCGCATCAGCTACATCAAATGCCACTTTGAACACCGTTTGATCAGAGATTGGTGCATGGTTTGGCACATCATAATAAAAACCAAAACCTTTGATAGCAGGCTCAGCTTGCTCTGCATAACTAAACGAAGATAATAAGGCTAAAGATAAACCTAACAGTGTTGATTGCATGAAAGTTCCTGTTGTTTTTTACTTTAGCCTACCTTGTTTAGACGCGTTTAACTAGCATCAATATGTTGATGCGCTTTAAAGGTCATTCCTAAGTAATTGAAGGTGTTTTTAAACATCTCGATAAACGCGTTAGGTGCGTGTGCAGAACCTGCATTTGACAGCAATGAAAACTGCTTTTCACGCAGTGTTCTCAGTTTTGGCCTTAGCGTTTCATCATCCATATAATCAGTGATCCGGTCTAAAAATGCTTTAAACTGCGGTGTGGTGTTATACCAATACACTGGCGATGCCAGCACCCAGTGTTGATAATTTAACAGCGCTTCGAATACCGCATAAAAATCATCATTTTTATATTGCTTGTCATAGCAATAAGGCGAGATAACATAGTCATCTAGGCATACCACATCGCCACCATATTGCGTTTTATAATCATTAACTTGTAAGCTCGTGTTACCCTGTTTTCGCGCACTTGAATAAATAATTACCGTATTTGTTGTTGGTTTTTGTTGCATTACTATCACTCCTTTTTTTATGATGTGCGCAGCGTAAAACCTCAAGCTAACTTTAGGTCAAGAACGAATTATACTTATAAATGTTTTTGGCTTATAGCTTCTATTACCTTATGAAAGTTTAGCCTTTTTTAATCATTCCCAAAAAATTGAAGCAGTTTTACAATGTAAAATTTACCATTGTCTAAAACCACAAAAAAATGTAATATCCCCAAAACAAGGACTAAATCCAGATAAGGAATATCGCGATTAATACCCAAGAAAAAAATCAAACCCCCTCTCCAATAGATTTATTAAAATGGTTAATAAATCAAGAAGCTTTTTTTGAAGTTACTCTTTTTGATCACTTTGGAAATAATTTCTCTGGCAGGTTAGAAGAGCTAAGTAAAGAAACTAAAACTTTAATCATTTCTGACAAAAATAAAAACAAAACATTTTTTAACTTAAATTATTTATCACATGTAACAACTAGTGACAAATACTCAATAATAGATTTACTTTTAAATTCAAGCCAGAAAAATAAAAACCCTGAAAAAATCGACATTGAAGAAATAATAAATTTAACTTCAGAAATGTTAAAGTTGAGTTACAACCTAGACTTAAAATTCGTTATTGATAAATGCAACAACAGTATGGAAGCTGAAAAATTATCTATAATTATAGATTACCTAACAGAGAACATAAAAAAATTAACTAATGATGACTTTACATTATCAGCAATAAATAAAGTACATACTTTCCACATCAAAAATGATGAAACTTCAAAGTTTAATTTAAAGCTTAACAACAAGACTATAACAATAAAAATAAGCTATTCAGAACCTCTACCACACAGCATTAATCAGCTTATCGAAAAAGGGCTTAATAGAACTTTATAATTCATTAATTTTAACACTGTCAAATAAATAAGGAATGACAATGGGACTAAGAGAGAAAAAAGCAGCAAGAGAATTTGAAAAAAATCGCTTCGATTCACTTAAAAGACAAATTTTTGAAGCTGCCAAATTCGAATTTGATATAGAAGTAAATTGGGAAACACTTGCTATTGATGATTACGCTCATTTATACGATCAAACATGGCCAATGATCTATTTTGAACCAACTATAAAGGCGTTCAAAGAAATGTGCTCAGATGAATTTTCTAAAGAAGCGATAGAAGAAGATTTGAAAAAATTAATCATTCAAAACTATGGTAATGTTCATAATGCTAATCATTTTGCGACATATAGCAAGGGCATTTTAACCTTAAATCATTCGCCAATATTGAATGCAGCAAATCAAATAGATGAAAGAGCTGAATCTGTACAGAATGCTATTGAGAAAGAACTATAAATTTTCATTTATAGATTTTAATGTAATGATCTACTCTTGGTAGATCATTGCAATAATAAAATTAAAACAGAGATTTTATTTTATCCGTATAATCAGATGCGCTTCGAGTCATTTTATGACCTGTTTCAATATTTAAAGTATTACCAGATAAAGCAAAGTTATTTTTTGAATCTAAAAAGTCTTGCTTAGCTTTTATTTTAATATTTTTTAATTTTGCTAATTCTTCTTTATAATCTTCATCACTTGCACAAATAGTTGCAATTGCTTCAAGTGCCGCAACAGTTCGTTGACCTGAGTGAGAAATAACCCATTCACTTTTATAGTTATCTTTTTTTAGGTTTGCATCATTGCTACTAATCATACTTTTATAACTATCCCAGTCTACAATGACATCTAAAGCTGAATTGCCACAGCTAGATTTAACCTTATTCACTTCAGCTATAATATTATTATCAACATTCCTCATTGCTTTTTTATCTTTTACTGAAGCATATACTGATGAACTAGCCATTAAAATAACCATACCAAATAACAATTTATTTTTCACAATTTTTCCCTTTGCATATAAAACATAAACAGAAGTTATAATATACAACATATATACAAAAAAGTTACCAATAAAATCAATAAATTTATTTAGTCATAAATAAAAATAAAAGACTAGAGCTGCGATATCGCTTGCACAATGAAATACATTTTATTTACTATTGAATGCACACTACCTCAAACTAACTTTAGGTCAACACCTTGGAGCAAATTATGGCAGATAAAACACTTGTTGATGCAAAC
>NZ_JAKGAW010000021.1:0-79232 GCF_021532475.1 Pseudoalteromonas sp. APAL1
TTAACGAGGGCTTGATTATAGTGAGACCAGTTTGTGATTTTGCTCATTGTTGTTGCACGGGCTAGTAGGATATAGATGATCTGATCACAGGCTGGCAAGATAGTTCAAACTTTTAGGAAACAACGCCGCTGTTATAGCAAAAACACGAGGTTATAAAATGCAAGACGATAGCAATTGCTTATGGCTTAATTCTGATACAGGAAAAACTATTTGCTAAGATTTGGTTCAAATCGATAGTGACCTGTAATTTTATAGTTAAATAACATATCTTCCATTTTCGGCCCCCAGCCAATGTTATGAACAATGAGAGGTCTTAATTTATCTTCAGATAGCTCATCTGTAACAATGCCGATATGAGGCCTATTATTAGGTAAAACCCAAGTCACAATATCACCAGCTTGGTAATCAGCAGCTGTTTTGCTAATAACTTTTCTTGTGCCAAATTTTTCAAAAAACACTTGCAGGTTAGGTACCCTTCGGTGGTCAATGTTGGTATCTGGTTTGGTCAAGCCCCAAATTCGCTTTGAAGGATATAAGGTAAAGTTGTCGCGCATATCTTCATGTACAAGCGCCTGTAAATCAATTCCTAAAGCTCTATAGCTGCGAATTATCACATCGGTACACACACCTATATTTTTGGTACATCGCCATTGGGGTAGTCAATTTTTCGATAACTGCCGTTATAAACTACAACGTGTTCTGTACGCTCTTTCGCAGCTTTGACTAATTTTGCTTGAAAGCTTTGTGCTTGCGTATTAAACGCAATCAATGAAAATAAAATTAAGGCTGTTTTTATCATTTACAAACTCCATTTGGAAAAATAATACAGTACTTCACAGGCTACAAAATGCTACACGATTTCAACATTGCAGTTTCCAGTTTTTCCCTCAAGTAAAAAATTCTAACGCACTGTTTTAAAATATATAAATGAATAACTCAAGCTAAATACATACAACGATGTTATTTCAGGTTGTTACCTTGATATTGTTTTTATAGCTAGTCATTGATAAATTAATAATTAATTAAAACATGACAAGTTTATAAATGGACTTTATACGTTTTTTATCACCTTATGTGCTTTATTTATTGCTTCATTCAGCCATTCAGTTTCAGCTAAATTGCTGATAGGTGTATCAAGTGAAAATGGCGAATCTTTAAAGTACTACCGTAAACAATTTCATGGTGAATTAAAGTCAGCATATAGCTGTGTTATTAATCATCTCGAATCCGACTTTGACGTTATTACAGTACCGCAAGCTCGTTTAATTAAAATGTTAAAAAATAATGAAGTAGATATCGCTATGCCATTATTACTGCTTCCTCAAAGAGATCTATTTGCGACTCGTTCAAAAACAATTTATCAAGTTGGTTACCAGCTCATAATCCAGGCAAATGAAACAGATTTA
The DNA here is from genome assembly GCF_021532475.1 of Pseudoalteromonas sp. APAL1. NCBI lineage: Bacteria > Pseudomonadati > Pseudomonadota > Gammaproteobacteria > Alteromonadales > Pseudoalteromonadaceae > Pseudoalteromonas > Pseudoalteromonas sp. APAL1. Next base: position 1,407 of record NZ_JAKGAW010000021.1, read on the forward strand.
AGTATTAAAAATTTACGCAAGCAGGCATTATTACAAGGCATAGCATATAAGCGCGGTACTGGTGCGCGCACCTTAATACTTAAATATTTAGACATTGATGAAAATGAAATACTAAGCCATGAGCAACAAGTTAATACATGGCAACAAGCTGTTGAGTTTGTTGCTAAAAACAGAGCTGGTATTACAGCCCTACCGACTGTAATTGCAAAAGATATCGAGCCTCACCACTTTGATGGCGTTACACGCATAAAAATGCCAGACCACCAATTAGGCCTCTATATGTCAACACGTTTTGCCAAAAGCGCTGAAGCAACTATAATCAATGATGCATCTAAAACCTGTAAAGAACTTAGATAGACGATTAATTAGTTATTTTTCTCAGTATTAAGTTCGGCTAAACGGCTTTCAACTTGCATCCGCTCTTGCTCTGTTAGTTCGCCATAGAACTTAGGATATGGCCAGCCATAACCCCAGCGAAAGCTGGTTGGTAAAAAAGGTGTACCACCCACTCTGACACCAGCAAGCATCAATACCGCAATCTCTTTCTCACCTACTTTTGCAACACACTCTTTTAAATCGACATCAGCTTGCTCACGTTGCTTGAAAGTACCGCCTTGCCAATATGCGAGATCATGGGCTGTACAGCAAGCCAACCACAAGTTTTTATGTTCTATAGTTCCATCAGGAAAAGAGCTGCAACCATCACTGCTGAAGGGTTTTAATTTTGCATTAGCAACACTTAAGAAAGGGTAAGTAAGTAGCATTAGAAAAACAAAGCGAAGCATGTGTTTCATTGTTTTAGAGCTCACAGTTAATTTTCAATATTATAAACAGAGCCTTCACAACGCATTGATTTATAGCACTGATATGTATTTGACGTAGTATAACATTGAGAAAAAACTATACCATTACCACCCATTTTATGTGCTTTAACTTTTAAAGAATCTTGTAAAGTATCTTTTATATTGGAAGGATTGTAATAATAAGCATCTTCAGGGATAAGAGAGTCATTTTTTTCGTGACAAAAGTTGGATTCTACATTACCTAAATAGGTTGATCTAAAATTGAAAATTTCTCGATCGTTATAAACCTGGACTTGTTCACCTCTTCCTCTATTTTCGGCGTCAGCAATAATATAATTCCCGAAGTTAGAATTAATAGAGCAAGAACATTGTAAAATTAGTAATAATATAAGTGAAATTCTTTTTAGCATATTAATTAAATTCCCTTTACTTTTTAATTTAAACAAAGCTACTCAACCTGAGCAAAACCTCTATTTTTAAAAAAAATAGTGCAATTTTTGCTTTTACTTAAATAGGTGTTTGTCTCAGAAATTATATTTACGTAATGCTAAAATATCACACTATTTGAAAATTAATGTAAAAAAGTGCAAAACAAAAAAAAACCGCCAAGTGTTAATCGGCGGTTTCATCATCTGAAGCTGAATTATTTCAATGCGTCTTCAACTACTGGGTAATGGTCCCACACATGTTTATCGCTCACTGAACGGAGTAACTTAATGTATTCAGCGTGAGTCCAAGCAAGTGGTGTCGCTGAGTTTGTCCCCTCACCTAACTGATAGCCTGCTTTATTATTACCAACGCCATCCCAAACTTGCTCAGGTAACATCATGCCTTCATTAGCAAATGCTTCCATGCCTTTTACATAGGTGTCTTTAATCGCTTGTTGCTTCATCGCATCAAGGCTATTGGTTGCGTTTGCCGCAGCGATTTCATAGTGACCACGCTCACCGGTGAAAAACGGCCAAACACGACCACGTTGACCTGGAGTGTTATTGCCACCTTCAGCATAGTTGTTACCTGTCACTTCATCTTCACCGTAACCATCGTTACCATAACGACGGTAGCCTGGGAATGAACCCGAACCATCAGCAAAGTTAAAGGTGTAGCGCACTTGCAGGTTATCAACTAAGGTTTCGTCATCATACTCTGGTAAAGTTTTTACAATGCTTGGAGCAAGTGCATCACGCACACCATAGCGAACAAGCTCTAAGAAACCGCCATCAAGGATTTGCTTTTTATCAAAGCCTTTACGACCGTTATTAGCATTAAGTGTGGTTGATGAGTTTGGATCTTTGTCTTGACCGATTCGGATGAAATATTCACCATCACTGTTTTCAGACTTAAGGTTACCTTGAGTCGTAAACATCGTGCTTTCAATTTCACTGTTGTAGGTTTTAGCCGTTGCTAGATAACGCTCTGCATTTTTAGTGTCACCTGCTTTTTTAGCAATATCAGCAGCCGTTACTAGGCCTGCAACTACCGCAGCTGTTGTTGAAGGAGAAAAACCATTTTGCTCTTCCCAGCGCTCCTGTTGCGTTGCTGGCGGTGTGATTTGCGTGTCATTCCAAAGAATTTTCGCAAGGCCACCATCAACCAAGAAATCAGCCGCTGGCTTTAACATTTTGCCATACCAATCTGTTAGCTCTTGATCGCTTAGTACGCCAGCTTGATGTAGTTTCCACGCTAACATAATCGGCATTGCTGTTTGATCAAGCTGAACAGCTACCCACTCAAGCTCACCATCAACGTGCGTTTTTTGTAAGAACCAACCCGTGTCACCGCCATTGCCTGGCGTGCTGTCCGTCACTTGTACTTTTTCTAGATATTCAAACGCCGTTTTAGCTGTACGTGTATCACCCATAGCCATAAATGCCATAGCAACTTGATAGAAATCACGAACCCAAACGGCTTTATAACCAGTAGAACCTGTTTTAGCCGAAACCGTTTCACCCCAAGGGTTAGAAAGTGACGCAATTAAAGCACCTGCATGAGTTTTATCTTCTTGCGCTTTTAATACCATGGCGCTGGTATATAGCAATTTACCATTATCAGCAGTGCTGTTAGTTAATGTGCTCAAAGGTTCAAGGCTTGCTAAGTAATCTTGCCAACCAATTGCCGCGCCTTCGCCGTTATAAGCAGCAAGCACTTTTTCATAACCTTGGTTTAAACTTGTTTGGCCTTCTTTTAAGCTTGCAGCTTCAGAATTACCAAAGCTTAAAGCTAAATCAAAGGTGGTGTTTTTAGATACTTCGCCAAGCTCTGCAAGTAAGCTTACATTACCCGACTTATCACCGGTATTTTGGTAAGTCGTTGATAATGATTGCGATGCTTTTAACTCTTTTAAGCCATCACTCACACCTGTAAAGCCAACACTTGCCTTTTTAAATGGTTGACCGGCTTGTAAAGATAAAAAGTTATCATCTTGCCAAGCAACTAGACCTTTGTCGGTCACTTTTGCGAAATCGTCTAAACCGTTGTTATCAATGTAAGGATTTACATTAACGTAGGCTTTCACACCTTCAAGGTCAGTATTAAATACGCTACGAACAAACAATGTTTGCCCGTTAGGATCTGTAAAGATATGTTTTTCTAAAGTGAACCGACCTTGTTTATCTTTACTTACTACTTTGTAAGCAAGCGATAATGGGCGACCTGCGTCGTCTTTGTATAAATAATCAATGCTAACATCCAGATCATCGTTCTCTGTAACGGTAAAGTCTTTACCAACTACAACAAACTGCATGTCTTTGATTTGTGCTTGGTGAATTAAACCAAACATAGTTTCGGTGATCATGCCTTTCGCGATTGAAAACCAAACTTTTGATACTTTCCCTGTAGCAGCTGCATCACTATAGTGGCCGTCTTGGTATTGCTCGTAAGATGTACCAATACCTGTTTTACTTGAGTATGCCCAAAAAGGTTCAACACCCGGAGCTCCTGGCGCAGACACCTGCTCAACTGATGTATTAACTGATTGCTCTGAACTACAAGCTGTTAAACCTAACGCTAAAAAACTTGCGGTAATAAGATTAAATTTTTTCATGGTGTGTCCTTATTATTATTGCTTAACGCGCAGTACAGCGACCGCTGCTAGTACAAATGACACTGCACCTAGCACTAACGCATAAATCGGTTGATTATCAAAAAAGTGACGTAAAATTAGGCCTAATACGCTTGCCGCTAAAAGCTGCGGAATAACAATAAAGAAGTTAAAGATACCCATGTACACACCCATTTTCTTACTTGGTACTGAGGTACTTAACATTGCGTATGGTAAAGATAGAATTGAAGCCCAAGCAAAACCAACCCCAATCATTGGCCAGATTAGTAAACTTGGATCTTTGATAATAATAAAGCTTACCAAGCCCAATGCACCTAACACTAGGTTGATAGCATGGGCCATTTTTAGCCCTACTTTTTTAACGATAATTGGAATACACAGTGCTGCAATGGCAGCAAAACCATTGTAAGCGGCAAATAGCACACCAACCCAGTCAGCACCGTTATTATAAGCAAGTGAGCTTGTATCACTGCTGCCGTAGTGGAAGCTAGTTACTGCCGAGGTGGTATAAATCCACATTGCAAACAATGAGAACCAGCTAAAAAATTGTACCCAAGCCAATTGTTTCATCGTTTCTGGCATAGTGAATACATCATTCACAACCTGATAAAAGCCACCACTGGTTGCGTTTTTAGCTTTTAAAGCACCGGCAATAAATTGAATAACACCAAAGCTAATCAAACCACCTGCAAGCAAATACAGCTCTTTCTCAAGAGAAAGACCGGTAACGATACCAAGTACAACAAGGCCAAGCACCGTAAAGATTGCAGCGCCTTTGTTAAAGTTGACATCACTTTGAACATCGCCCGAGTCATCGCTTTGCTCTTGTTCATGAAAGCTTTCAAGCTCTTCTGGTGAATATTCTTTAGTTGTAAAGACGGTCCAAAACACAGCAATAATTAAAACAACGGCACCAAAATAAAACGAGAATTTTACAGAATCCGGGATTTGCCCAGCAGGTGCAGTATTGGCAATATCGAACCAGTTAGTCATCATCCAAGGTAATGCAGACGCGACAACCGCACCGATACCAATGAAGAAGCTTTGCATTGCATAACCAGTTGCACGTTGCTTTTTCGGCAGATTATCACTGACAAGTGCACGGAAAGGTTCCATAGTCACGTTAATTGACGCATCCATGATCCATAACATACCCGCCGCAATCCACAGGCTTGGTGAGTTAGGCATAATGAATAACGATAACGTCGTTAAAATAGCCCCATAGAAAAAGAACGGACGACGGCGACCTAACTTATTCCATGTTTTATCGCTCCAGTAACCAATGATAGGTTGTACGATAAGACCTGTAAGCGGCGCTGCAACCCAAAGGATTGGAATGTCATCAACATTGGCACCTAAAGTTTGAAATATACGACTCACATTACCGTTTTGTAATGCAAAGCCAAATTGGATGCCAAGGAATCCAAAACACATATTCCATATTTGCCAGAAGCTTAGCGTTGGTTTGTTATTATTCATAGTCAGCCTTTAAGGTAAATACTGCACTGCTTAAGCCGTTCAGTTGTAATTGAATTGGCGCCTTCGTTGCTGCCTCAGAAATCACAATGTCGGCATGATTTTCTAGATTGTCAGTTAACGTTAAACCACTGTGGTTAAGTTTAGGTAATAACGCTTGGTTAAGAGTAAGCTCAACATTCTGTGGATTTTCTGAAAAGTTACTTACTACAAGCACCAGCTGTTGACCTAGCTTACGCGTAAAGGCAATTACTTGCTCTGAGCCAGTCAATTCAACCGCTTGCATGTCACCGCCAACAATTGCAGGAAGTGTGTTTAACGACATTAACTTGGTGTAGTAAGCGCGAAGATCAGCTTGCTGCTTTGAAAGCGCACCGCCATCGAATTTACCATTATTCATCCACGCTTGATGTGCAGGTACACCCATGTAGTCGAAGATACTTGTACGCGTTGGGTCGCCAAAACCACCGTCCTCAGAGCCATCTTCACCGACAGCTTGACCAAAATAAAGTAAGGTTGGCGAACGCGACATTAATGTAGAAACCACCATAGCTGGCTTACCTTTTTCACTGCTACCAGCGAAATCCGGGCTAGCAATGCGTTGCTCATCATGGTTTTCTAAAAAGTGCAGCATGTGCTCTTCAATATCAGCCACTTGGCTTTGGATTTCAAAAATAGTTTCTGCTGATTGCTTGCCTTGCATCACAGCTTTAACTGTGTCGTAAAAACCGACTTTGTCGTACAGATAATCCATCTTACCCTGCTGAATATAAGGGCGATAAAGTGTTGGGTTATAAACCTCTGCCAGAATAAAGGCATCACTTTTTTGCATTTTTATTGATGAGTTTAAAAAGCTCCAAAACTCAACAGGCACCATTTCTGCCATGTCATAACGGAAACCATCAACACCTTTATCTAACCAATATAGTGCGATATCTCGGAATTTATACCAGCTATTTGGTAGGTCTTTATCCTGCCAAAAAGCATAGTGCGCACGGTAATCTTTTTCAGCGTAATCAGCTGGTAGTGTTGGGAAATCGTAGCTGCCGTCTGGTTTCACACCGTAATTGATTTTAACTGTTTCGTACCAATCATTGATGTCGGGTTTAGCAGCGCGTGCCCCATTGCCCGTCCATTTTGCTGGAGTTTCGGCAAACTGATTATCAGAAAGAGGATGCGGGTTACCACCTAACACTTGGTAGCTATCGCTGGTAGGAACTTGAAATGACTGCCCTGTTACATAATAAAAATTATTATCGCGAGCATAGGTTTTCGTCGTGTCATCATCAGCGCCGAAATCTTTAACACCTTCAGGCTTGGCAACCGACTCGTAGTTACGCGCTACATGATTTGGCACAATATCAATAACAACTTTCATACCGTGCTCATGAGTACGATTGATAAGCTCAACAAACTCTTCTAAGCGGCGCTCAGGGTTAATTGCTAAATCAGGATTAACATCGTAATAATCTTTCACCGCATAAGGCGAGCCTGCACGGCCTTTTACAACATCAGGGTCATCTTGAGACAAACCGTATTCAGTATAATCAGTTACTAATGCATGACGCGGCACACCGGTATACCAAACATGTGTCGTGCCTAGCTCTTTAATACCTTGTAATGCTGCATCATTAAAATCAGCGAACTTGCCTACCCCATTTTCTTCTAATGTGCCCCACGGTTTATTCATGGTGTTTGTATTACCAAATAATCGAGTGAATACTTGATAAACCACAGGCTTAGAGATAGCTGCTTGGCTAGATTCTGATTGTTGCTTTTGCGTGTTCTGCTGTACTGGCGCATCGTTACCACAGGCAGTTAAACCTAAAACCGAAGCCACTACTAGCGCAGTTATTTTGTATGTTGTCATCATTACTTCATTTTTCTGTAAATATCAGTTCATACTAATGTTAAGGGCTGCATACGGACAGTAAATGCATACGTATTCAGCCTATTAGTTGCAATTATTCAAGCTCGATTAAGCGTGCTTGCATAGCTTTTAAGCGGATTGGCGCTGCAAGATCAACAGGTTTTTCGGTGATTAAATCGCGTCCTTTATTGTTGCCTTTCAGCACTTCTTGCATGTAGCTTAAGTCCCAATCAATGGCTTGTTGGTTTTTGTTAAGAATAACTAATACAGTTTGCCCATTGTGTTCTCTCACATAGCTATACACGCCTTGCTTCGGTGAAAAATGCATTAAACGGCCTTCGCTTAGGGCTGGTTTTTCTTGGCGCAGTTGAAGCAGCTTTTTAATACTAGTTAACATCTCTTGCTGATCAGCTGAAAGTCCTTCGCCTGTAAAAGCATTCGCTTTTTGACCATGAAACCCACCCGGGAAGTCAATGCGAATATCACCGTGGTCATTACTTGGCGTGTTATCAAGTAACAGCTCTGTGCCGTAATAAATTTGTGGAATACCGCGAGTCGTTAACAGTAGCGTCATGGCTAATTTTGTTTTTGCTAGGTCTTGACCAAGCTCAGTGTAAACACGGCTCATGTCATGATTGTCAGCAAACACTAAAATGTTATCTGTATCAGCATATAAAAAGTCATTCGCTAGCGATTGATACACTTTTACCCAACCTGTATTCCAGCTTTCTTCTTCGTTGAGTGCTTGGATCAGCGCTTCTTGTAATGAAAAGTCCATCACACTCGGTAAGTCAGAGGTATAACCATCTTGATTTACTTTGCCGCGCTGCCAATAAGAAGCAATTGCCGGGTTGGTTGTCCACTCTTCACCTACAATATTAAAGTTCGGATACTCGGTCATAATGGCTTTAGTCCAATCGGCTAAAAATGCTTTATCTGAGTATGAATAGGTATCAACACGAATGCCGCTTAAGTTGGCGTATTCAATCCACCAAATGGCATTTTGAATCAAATAAGTAGACAGTAACGGCTGACGCTGATTTAAATCAGGCATAGACTCAACAAACCAACCATCATTAAATTGACGTTTATCGTATTGGCTCGCATGTGGGTCTTGAATTGTTTGTCTGGCGTGACTAGTGGCATTTTTACCGTTTTCAAACTTGCCATCAAAGTTAACCCAGTCAGCTGTTGGCATATCAGCCATCCACTGATGTGATGAACCAAAGTGGTTAAGTACCATGTCCATCACTAAACCGATACCATGATCTTTCGCTTCTGCCGACAAGGTTTTATAAAGCGCATTACTGCCCATACGCGGATCAACTTTGTAAAAGTCAGTAATGGCATAACCATGATAAGAGTAACTTGGCATGTCATTTTCAAGCACCGGTGTTAACCAAAGTTGCGTCACACCTAAGTCCTCAAGATAATCTAGGCTATTAATAACACCTTGAATATCACCGCCATGTCGGCCACCTTTAAAGCTTGGGTTTGCAGCCTCCTTCATACCAGCAACGGTGTCATTGCTTGGATCACCATTTACAAAGCGATCAGGGTTGATTAAATAAAGCGTATCTTTATTTGTAAAGCCATGACGATTGGCACTTTGTTTATCACGGGCATTTAACGGGTAAGTAAATTCTGTGCCATCTTCAGCTTTAAAGGTTAGTGTTCCTGCCTTTGCATTATCGCTAATGGTTAAATCTAAAAACGCGTAGTTAGGGTTATTCGTTGTTGTCACCCCTTTAAACTCAACACCTTTATAAGGCATCATTTGCCACGTTTTGCTAGCAATATTGTTATCGTAAAGCATGACTTGTAACGAGTCATTTTGCATTCCTACCCACCAGTTTTCTGGTGACGCAGTAATTGCAAAGCTGGCTGTCGAGTTGAAAAGCGTAAATGCGGTCGTTAACGCTAAAAATGTTCGTGTTGTTTTCATAGTTAATTTTGTACTTTTTCTAAGAATTGACTGTGGCTTGGCAGTTGCTCTACAGTGCTATTAATCAGGGTTTTTAAATTACTAAATAGCTCATTTAACTGCTCATCCGATAACGCATTAGTTAATGGATGGTGATCCTCTGCTATAAGCCCTTGCCCTATCATCACTTGTTGCCATGCAACTTCGGCAAATAGCTCATCGTCTTCTCTTACGAGCTTGCCACTGGTTTTAAATAGCTCAATTTTCTTTTTAAGACTACTTGGAATATCCATGCCTTTACAAAAACGCCAAAACGCACTGTCATCACGCTCAGTAATCTTGTAATGAAGAATAATAAAGTCACGAATTCGCTCAAATTCTGTTTTACTTTGTTGATTAAATTCATCCACAAGGCTTTGTTTAATACCTTGATGCGGAAAAAACTTAATTAAACGAATGGCTGCACTTTGAATTAAATGAATACTGGTCGATTCTAATGGCTCTAAAAATCCGCTCGATAAGCCAACCGATACCACATTTTTATGCCACTGCTTTAAACGGCGGCCTGTTTTAAATTTAATAACGCGGGGCTCTGTCAGTACTTTAGCAGGTAAGTTATCCAAGAGCTGTTGTTTTGCCGCTTCGTCTGATAAGAAACGAGAAGAATAGACAAGACCGTTGCCTACACGATGCTGTAATGGAATTTGCCACTGCCAACCCGAGTCTCTTGCAATTGAACGTGTATATGGAATTGCATCGTTAGCTGATTCACTTTGCACTGCAACAGCACTATCACATGGTAACCAATGTGACCAATCTTCAAAGCCAGTATTAAGAGTTTGTTCTATCAATAAAGCACTTAAACCGGTGCAATCAATAAATAAGTCGCCGTCTATTTGCTCGCCATTTTTAAGCAATAAAGAGGTAATATGCCCGCTTTGGTGACATTGATTAACCGATTCAATTTTGCCTTCAATCCGTTTTATGCCCCGTGATTGTGCTAATTCTTTTAAGAACTCGCCGTATCGTGTGGCATCAAAATGATAGGCATAATGTAAGCCCGCTAACTGAGTATTTGGAATTTGTTTAAGGTGGGCAAATTTATGTGCTTTTGCAGCTTGGTAGTTAAGTGAAAAATCCCAAAAATCAGGTGCATTATTAGCTTGATTTGCTTTTAACCAAAAGTGGTAAAACTCACAAAACGGGAAGTCTTTACCTATCTCACCAAAGGCGTGCATATAGCTGTGACCTTGGCTGCGCCAATTTTCAAACTCAATACCCAGTTTAATCGTTGCGCCAGTGGCCTTAATAAATTCTTTTTCGGTTATACCTAGCGCACCATTTAGATGCAAAATAGGTGGAATACTGGCTTCACCGACACCGACAGTGCCAATTTCTGCTGACTCTATCAGGGTTATATCAAGCACTTTACCCAGCACTTTATTGAGTAATGCTGCAGTTATCCACCCTGCGGTACCACCGCCAGCAATCACTACTTTGGTTATTTTTTTTGATTCCATAGTACACCTAACGCCAATTTCAATTCATTGAGTGTAGCTCACTGATATAAAAAAGCCCTTGTAAAACAAATCACAAGGGCAATTTTATATCTCTGTTTAGCTCATTACAGCTTGTAGCTGAAGCCTAACAGGAATGTACGACCGTAGTCTTGATAATCACGTACTTGAAGTGAGTTATCACCTTGTAGTGATGTGAACGGCTCTTCTGTGATGTTCTGAACTTGGAAAGTTACAGATAAACCGTCAAGACTCTCTACACCGCCTTCACTAAAGTCATAACCAATTTGTGCATCCCAAATTGTTTCGCCTTTAATATCAACTTGTGTAGTAGCAAAACCTAAACCGTATACGTCACCTTTAAAGTCACTACGTTTACGCATGCTTGTACGTGCTTGGAATCCGTTACGCTCAAAGTAAACTGTTAAGCTATCGATTTGGTCAGATAAACCAGGTAGCTCATATTCGTTACCATTTTGGTCAGTTAAGTCTTGCTCAACACCTGTATGGCTTGCGATTAAACCAAAACCGTCTAGTGATTCACTGAACATAGTGAACGGTAGTGTTAATGAAAGCTCATAACCCCATAGGTCACCAGAACCACCATTTACTTTACCAGAACCAGTACCGGTTGAAGTTGCAGGGATTTCACCGGTAGACGGGTCAGCTACACCACTCATGTCGATTTCATAAGTACCATCGAAAATCCACTGAGTGATATCTTTATAGAATACAGCAGCTGCAAAGTAACCTTCTTCATGGAAGTAGTTTTCGTAGCTTACATCAAAACCTGTAGCTTCTTTTGGTTCAAGTTCAGGGTTACCACCTGATACACTCCAGTAGTTACCATTTTCATCAGGTTGTTGATTGTAAGAAGCATTAACTGATGAGTTCATTTCATCTAAGCGAGCACGAGAAATCGTTTTCGCCGCGCCAAAACGTACAGTTTGCTCTTCATCAATTGCAAACGATAAATTGATGCTTGGTAAGAAGTGGCTGTAATCGTGGCTTACATCAGTTGGTGATACAACAACTAAACCATTCACTGTGTTAGCGGCAAAGCCTTGTGAAGACTGTTCAGTTTTCACATAACGAACACCAACGTTACCTGTTACAGGGATTGAACCAATTTCAGCATTAATGTCAGCTTGAGCAAAAAACGCTGTTACTTCTTCTTGTACAGTCCAAGATTGTGTCTTGTGTTTTGAATCAGTTAAGCTTTCTTGAAGAAGGTTATAATAACCGTCGTTTACTAAACCGTTGGTATCGTATGCAACCATGTTGCCCATACCAATGAAGTCAAGGCTCGCTGTACCTAAACGGTATTGCTCAGGGATTGATAACATACCTGGATTTGATAAAGAGAAATCTTTTAATGTCATGAAGTAACCTTCAGACACTTTGCTCTTTTCACGGTCACGGTAAGACATACCAAATGACACACGGCTGATGTAAGCGTTATCAAGTACTTTGCTTGCAGCAAGTTTTAATGTGCTTAATTCATCATTGATTTCTGGCGCGTTGATAAAGCCATCTTGCGCTGTATTTTGGTATTCAGTACCTGTTAAACCATACTTATCGTTAAGTGCAGCACTTGCACCCCAAGATAATGGGCCACCAAGTTGGATTAAGTCGTAGTCGCTGTAATCAAGGTTGTGGCTGAATTGCGCGCCAGTGTTACCACCGTCAAACTCGTAACCAATCGTATCAGCAACACCATTTGCGTCACCACGACCTGTTCCTGAGTAGCTTTCGATACTCCAGATTTGACGTTCAACTTCAGAGCGGCTTACGTCAAATTCTACTGACCAGTCATCACTGATGTCGTATTTTGCATTAAAACCAAACTGAGTTAGCTCAGCGTTACGCTCTTCGTAGTCGTTACGAACAACAACACGTTGACCTTCAGTTACTGCACTTGTGATAAAACCAGAGTCAGCATCAATTACAGCTGAGCTTGGGTCGATTGAACCTTGGCCCCAAGCAAATGGCACTTCAATACCACGTAAGATTTTTTCATCCGAAAAATCAACGTATAAGGCATCGAATGTCATGTTAAGACGATCTGTCGGCGCAGCTTCAATAACAAGCATCGCTGTGTCACGCTCAAGAGTCGATGAACGTACGAATGGTTTAGCACCACCTAAAATTGAATACGTGTTACCATCTCCACCGGTAAACTCAGGGTAGCCCCATGAATTCCAACGTTTTTCTTGGTTAGGTGAGCTCATTGTATTGTAAGCAAATGCAACACCAATTGTGTCATCTGCAAACTGATCAATGTATGAAACAGTACCGCGGAAACCTTTATCGTCACCGTCTGGGTTTAATTTATCAAAACCAGTTTGCTCATATTGGCCATTGAACATGATAACTTGCTCACCTTTGCTTAAAGGTTTAACAGTTTGCATGTCGATTACGCCAGCAATACCTTCTGCATCAAGACTAGCGCTTGGTGTTTTATATACCGTTACGCCACTCATAATTTCTGATGGGTAAAGGTCAAATTCTACGCCACGGTTGTCACCGATTGATACTTGCTCACGGCCATTAAAAGTAGTAGCACTTTCGTTTTCACTGAAACCACGAACACTTACGCGGCTAGCTCGACCATCTAGACGTTGAGCAGTTAAACCAGGAAGGCGTGCAATTGATTCTGCAATTGATGAATCTGGTAGCTTACCGATATCTTCTGCTGAGATTGACTCAACAACTTCAGGAGTGAAGCGTTTAGTATTAATAGATTCTACAACACTGCCACGAAAACCTTTTACTTCGATAACTTCAACGTTATCGTTTTTTGCTTTTTGGTCTTCTTCTGCAGCATACGCTACAAAGCTATTTAAACCTGCGGCTGTTAAAGCCAGAGTTAATATACTTGGTTTGAACATAGACATGATGCTTTTCCCATTACCCAAATTGTAATGCCAACGCGATGCAGATATTTATTATCTAATAGCTGAAGTCGTTGACTGATTTTGTTGTCGGAATGAATATTAACGCCGAGATTATTTCCTTAACAAATTTATGCATACGTATTCAGCGTAGTTCAACCACTTAAAAATTAACAATACATTTACACAATTAAGACTTAACCCATTGTAATTGTTAACTTTAGTATGATACCAGCACAATTTAATAAGAATGAAACATTTTCGCCATAATTTTGAACCTTAACTCTCCAGTAGAAACACAAAAGCCTCCTCAACAGGGTGTTAGCAAAAGAAGCAATGTTAATAAACAGAAAAAGTTCGACAAACTGGAAATTGGTCTTACCAAATTTTATTTGCACTACTTTGGCCAGAAGCAACTGTTTTATGCACCAAGCTGGGGTTTTTTGTTTTTACAAATAACAAGCAAAGCCAATTGGTAAATTTTTTCATAGATGAAATAGCCAATTGAACTGGTGCAACGACGGATATTTTTTCAGTAATTAAAATATGAATTTAGCGTGCATACGTATGCAGAGTTTTTACACTATCCCAGCCTTCACGTATGCTTTTGACATTCCGGCAACATCTAGTTAGTTGCCCAACAGTTTACAAACACTGAGTGTCACGATGGAGAAAAACATGGCTCAAAAGCAGTGGTATAAAGGTGCGGTTATCTATCAAGTTTATCCGCGCAGTTTCCAAGACACCAATGGCGATGGCATTGGTGATATCAAAGGTATCATTGATCGCATCGATTATATTAAGAGCTTGGGTGTTGATGCTATTTGGATTTCACCTTTCTTTAAATCACCAATGAAAGATTTTGGTTATGACATAAGTGATTATCGTGATATCGACCCTATTTTTGGTAACCTTGCTGATTTTGATGATTTAATTGCACAAGCTCACCAACGTGATATTAAAATTATTATTGATCAGGTATTGAGCCATACCTCAGATCAACATCAGTGGTTCCTCGATAGTCGTGAAGATAAAACCAACGATAAAGCTGACTGGTACGTTTGGGCAGATGCGAAGCCGGATGGCACACAACCAAATAACTGGTTATCTATATTTGGTGGTCCAGCATGGCAATGGGAACCGCGTCGTGGTCAATATTACTTGCATAACTTCTTTGCAGAACAGCCTGATTTAAACTTCCATAATCCTGAAGTTCGCAAAGCCGTATTAGATAATGTGGAGTTTTGGCTTAAAAAAGGTGTTGATGGTTTCCGCTTAGATGCGATCAATTTCTGTTATCACGATGCACAATTACGTGACAATCCTGCTAAGCCGCCTGAAAAGCGTCAGGGTCGTGGCTTTAGCGAAGATAACCCGTATGCGTTCCAGTATCACTACTACAATAATACGCAACCAGAAAACTTAAGCTTTATGCAGGACATTCGTGCCCTATTAAATAAATACCCTGGCACGGTTGCTTTAGGTGAAATCTCATCAGAAGACTCATTAGCTACTATGGCTGAGTACACCTCAGGTGGTGATAAACTCCACATGGGTTATAGCTTTGAATTACTTACTAATGATTACAGTGCAGAATATATTCGTAATACCGTGAGTACATTAGAAGAGCGTATGACTGAAGGCTGGCCATGTTGGGCATTTAGTAACCACGATGTTGAACGTGTTGCTAGTCGCTGGAGTAAAGATAACACGATCAATCCGCAGCAATGTAAAATGCTGACCGCCCTGCTTGCTTCACTACGCGGCAGCGTATGTATGTATCAAGGTGAAGAGCTTGGTTTAGGTGAAGCTGAAGTCGCCTTCGAAGACTTACAAGACCCATACGGCATTACTTTCTGGCCAAACTTTAAAGGCCGTGATGGATGCCGTACTCCAATGCCATGGGACGCAAGCGATACTGAACAGGCTGGCTTCTCAACAGCTAAGCCATGGCTACCTATAGGCAATGCTCACAAAGCCGTTGCTGTTAATGCACAAGATCAAGACAAAAATTCGATTTTGAATGCCTACCGTGAATTTATGGCATGGCGTAAAGATAAAAATGTTCTGTTAGAAGGCGACATTGAGTTTTTAAACACTCAAGAGCCTGTACTTGCTTTTTATAGAACCTTTGAAGGCGTCAAAATGCTGTGTGCATTCAACCTAGGCGCACAAAGTAGCGAGTTAACAATCTCTGATACAGTGTCTTCACTGCATACGGAGCTATCGCATCACACAGCTGAGTTAAACAATAATACAGTTACTCTGCCCGGGTTCGGTTGCTTTTATGCAACCCTGAATTAATTATCAGTTGTTAAACACCAAGCCCTGCAATGCAGGGCTTTTTTATTACTAATAACACGATTAGTGATTCATGGTTTTACTATTAATGTAGTCAGTAAGTGCAAATAACACTCCCGACACCACAAACGTCACATGAATTAACACCTTCCAAAGTAACTCATCCGTTGAATGGTTGTTTGAGCTGATAAATACCTTTAAAAGCTCTACAGCAGAGATAGCGACAATGGCGCTTATTAATTTCATCTTAAGCCCTGAAAAACCAACCTTTCCCATCCATACAGGTCTGTCTTCGTGATTGTCTATATTCAACTTTGAAACAAAGTTTTCGTAACCACTAAAAATAATGATAAGCAAAAGCCCAGCTAAAAGCGCGGTATCAACCAAAGTTAATATTCCCACCAATAACTCTTGATTAGTTGCCGAAAACGTATTTAAGGCCATGCTGTAAAGATATTTGAAAAACTTTAACAACAATAAGACTACAGCGACTAATAAACCTATAAAAAATGGCGCTAACAGCCATCGACAACGAAAAATAAATTTTTCGACGACTCTCTCTAATGTAGAAGGCACTTTTTTGTTTTTAGTTTGATTAATCTGTTCTGACATTTCTAAAATCACTCTCATAAATATTAGTTTGATAATACGCGGTTTTTATTAGTAATTTCTATATTTGCAGCGCACTACTGTGACTATTTTTTGTTTATCTTTACGATAAAAATATTTCGTTATCTTTTTTACAGATTTCGTTTATAAATTCACTTAAGCAAAGCGGTATGCCCTTTGCGCACCTTTACTGAGCACTTTAAGCCAGTAATTATTAATTATGTTGATTAGGAATAATTAAATGAACAAAGCATTGCTAGCACTAATTTTGGCACCTGTATTAAGCGTGTCAGCGTCTAACGCAATCGCTAACGAAGCACCTGAAGCATCAGCTGAAATGATCAAAGAATACACTGAGATGTGTTTAAACTGGGCTAAAGATGATGACATCAGCAACGAAGAATTAAAGCCATACGTACTAAAATGTGTGAACGATGAGCTTGAAGCTGAAGGCTTTAAGAAAGTAAAAGACGTACAAATTTAATTTGTCGTTAAACCAGATATAAAAAAACCGGAATGACACAAAGACGTGCGCTCCGGTTTTTTATTGTCTTGAAAAGCTAAGGAATTATTCCTTAGCTTTTGTCGATGTTTTCTTTTTTGCAGGCGCTTTCTTTTTACTTTCTTCAACCCACTTGCCATTTTGGTAGTGAGCAGTCCAACCTGTCGCTTTACCATCGACTTCACTCATCACATATTGTTCTTTATTTTTACGGCTATAACGAACAATTGCAGGGTTGCCATCTGGGTCTTGCGTAGGCGCATCAGCTAAATAATAAAACTTCTCAGAAATACGATCTCTAAAACGTTTTAACTCTTCAACTTTAGGTGCACGAGTTTCACGAGACTTAGGAAAAGTATTCGCCGCCAAGAAAATACCTGAAGCACCATCACGAAGTACAAAGTAAGCTTCTGATTTTTCACATTCTAGTTCTGGTAAATGAACCGGATCTTCTTTCGGTGGCGCAGCTTCACCATTTTTGAGTAATTTACGCGTATTCTTACACTCTTCATTACTACAGCCAAAATACTTGCCAAAACGGCCTGATTTTAACTGCATATCTGAGCCACATTTATCACATTCGATAATTGGGCCATCGTAGCCTTTAATTTTAAAGGTACCTTGTTCAACGATATAACCCTTACAGGCTGGGTTATTACCACAGACATGCAGTTTACGTGTTTCGTCTATCAAGTATGAATCCATTGCCGTTTCACAGATTGGGCAACGCTTCATTTGCATTAGTGATTCTGTTTCAACATCTTCAACATCTGCGGCAATCGCTTCATCACCAGGCACCAAATTCATGGTTGTTGTACAACGCTCTTTAGGTGGCAGGTTGTAACCTGTACAGCCTAAGAATACACCAGTTGACGCAGTACGAATCCCCATTTTACGGCCACAGGTTGGACAATCGATGTCTGTTTCAACCATTTGATTTTGGCGCATACCACCTTGCTCTTCATCACCTGAAGCAATTTCAAGCTGAGTTGAAAAGTCTGCGTAAAATTTGTCTAGTACTTGTGTCCAAACGCGCTCACCTTCTGCGATATCATCCAGACGACCTTCCATTTTAGCGGTAAAATCAAAGTTCATCAGATCTTCAAAATTTTCCACTAAGCGGTCAGTAACTATCTCACCCATTTTTTCAGCGAAGAAACGGCGGTTTTCAACGCGCACATAACCACGGTCCTGAATCGTTGAGATAATTGATGCATAAGTTGAAGGGCGACCAATACCACGCTTTTCAAGCTCTTTAACTAAGCTTGCTTCACTAAAGCGCGCAGGTGGCTTGGTAAAGTGTTGCTTAGGATCTAACTCAACAAGCGTTAGTACATCACCCTCTTTTACAGCTGGTAATGATTGATCTTCTTCATTCTTTTTACGAACAGCTGGCTGAACTTTTGTCCAACCATCAAAGCGAAGTACACGGCCTTTTGCTTTTAGCTGATAATCACCCGCACCTACGGTTAAAGTTGTTAGGTCATATTCAGCAGGTACCATTTGACAAGCAACAAACTGACGCCAAATTAATTCGTAGAGCTTTTTCGCATCGGCTTCAACACCATCTAAATGGCCTGATAATACCGAGACACTTGATGGACGTATCGCCTCGTGCGCCTCTTGTGCATTGCCTTTAGAGCTGTAACTGATCGGTGCTTTTGGTAAATACTTTTCACCAAATTGCTCGGTTACGTAATCACGACACATTTCAACCGCATCTTTTGATAAGTTGGTTGAGTCGGTACGCATATAAGTAATGTGACCCGCTTCATATAAGCGTTGAGCCAGCATCATAGTCTTTTTAACACCATAGCCTAAACGTGTACTAGCAGCCTGTTGCATGGTTGAGGTAATGAATGGTGCACTAGGCTTACTCTTGCTTGGCTTTTCTTCAACGCTAACAACCTTGTACTGAGCTTTCTCTAGGTCAGTAACCGCAGCCATTGCCTGCGCCTCATTAACAGGCTTAAATGCTTTGTCAGCGTGTTTCGTAACTTCTAAACGTAATGCAGCTTCACTATTTTTAACATCAGCGTGTACATCCCAAAACTCTTCAGGGATAAATGCTTTGATTTCACGCTCACGCTCAACGAGTAAACGCACCGCAACAGATTGCACACGACCGGCTGATAAACCACGAGCAACTTTAGCCCAAAGTAATGGTGACACCATAAAGCCCACTACACGGTCAAGAAAACGACGCGCTTGTTGTGCGTAAACCATATCAGTGTTTAGTTCACCCGGTGTTTCGAATGCTTGTTGAATTGCATTTTTAGTAATTTCGTTAAAAACAACTCGCTTATACTTTTCAGGCTCGCCACCAATAATCTGTTCGAGGTGCCATGCAATTGCTTCCCCTTCTCTATCCAAATCGGTTGCGAGATAGATTTTATCGGCGTTTTCAGCAAGCTTTTTTAATTCTTGAACAACTTTTTCTTTGCCTGGCAGTATTTCGTAATGTGGTTCCCAACCTTTTTCAGGGTCTATCCCCATGCGGGCAACAAGATTCTTATAATCTCGTTGCTTTTTATAGGCAGCTTTTTCTTCTGGTGACATTTTGCGAACTTCAGCAGGCGTTTTGGTCGCCGCTGTTTTCGTTTTGCCTGAACCTGAAGTTGGAAGATCACGCACATGCCCAACACTGGACTTGACGATAAAATCCTTTCCTAAGTATTTGTTAATTGTTTTTGCCTTTGCCGGAGACTCTACAATTACTAGTGATTTGCCCATAGTTGCCTATTTCTGACCGAAAGTTTTAAAGTTTTTTGCCCTTATAAATGTATATCCATCACATTAAACAAATAAGTATGATTTTTTAACATTGGAGCACGAATATTTATAGGTATATCTACAAACACCAATTGTTACAAGCTTTTAATCGAAACTTTTCTTCATTGACTGAATAATTAAACAATTTTTGTTGCTAATTTAGTCAATGTGGTGTTTTGCGGTAATTTCAAGGGGAATATATAGAACAGCAACAAAAATGCCAACCTTCTGGTTGGCATTTTTTAAATTTAATTGTGCTTAAATTTATTTATCATCAAGTATAGCAATTGATTTACTTACTGTTTTTGTAGTACCAAATTGATTCTCGAAATTAAATGTAATGGTCAGCACACCATCTGCGTCTTGGTTACCGTCAACCTCTCGAGCTATACGTACACTTGAAGACATTGTTGAGTCTCTATTTGTGCTTCCGATAATATCTTGATGTTGCAGTATAGAAAAATCACCATTGTCTGCAGTAATTGTTACCTCTGTACCTGCAGGTAATGGATTACCAAATTCATCACTGTAGAAAATTTGGATATTGATACCCGTTAAACCTATATCAATATCTTCTGGGCCTGAATCAGGATCATCCTCATCGTAATTCGGGTTAGGGCGTGTAACACTCGACAAATCAATCGATTCAACATCACACCAGCTTGCATTATCTGATTCTTCAAAGCCACCTGCAAATGTCGAACTACAATCAGCTGGCACAACTACTTCGTAAGGAGCAGTCACTACTTCATTTGATTTTAATACGGCGAATCGTACATAGGGTTCATCACCAGACATAACTACTTCAATCTGCTTACGAACTTCAATTAAATCACGCGTACATTGCCCAGCATTAAAGGCAGCTTCACTACATAACAATCCGTTATATTTACCATCAGGGCCGTCATATACACCATCATTATCAAGATCTCGCCATGTTTCATTATGACCGCCTCGTGAATTTTTCTCCGAGCATGGGTCTGAATCAGCATCGTAAGAATCTCTGGTTGCATCGCTACAGTTAGCTTTGTCAAAGGTATTATTTTCATTGTGGTCATTAAATGCTTCAGGTAAATCATATAACGTATAATATTCACCAACATCAAATAACCCGTTTCGACGAGTAACGCCATCTGATGACTCCTCATCCTCGTAGCTCTCTTGACCTTTCGCTACCGCAAGTATGCTTGTTCGTCCACCTCGAATTACACCATTTGGATCATTTTTAGCGCGAACTAAGGTGCCAATACATGGGGCTGCAATACCAAAATAAGGGTCGCAGTTTACTTCACCAGTTTTAGGGTTTATTCCTTCAGTAGTTGCAGTATTACCATCAATTTCACCAATTCTATTACCCCATTTGTAGTCATAGAAAGGTCGTTCACCCTGAGAGCGCCATGTAACAACACATGATGCATCAGTAGTACGACATACTGCTTCATTACTTTGTGAACCTATAACACCTGACTCAGTTAAAACGGTTGATTCAACACCATCACTATTGAATTGATTAAATTGGTCACCAAAATAAACTGTCAGGTTATTAGTGACGCCATTATAATTTAATGCATTTGGATTTAAGACTTCTGGGCTTAAGTCAAAACTGTTTTGATCTGTAACACCAGAGTATAAAGCAAGTTGAGATGACACTGCGTTAATTTGCTCAGTTAAAGGTACTAAGTGAAGTGTCCCTGCTGGGCAAATTTCATTGCTTGGTTCAGCTTCGCATAGTTCAACTTCATCTGTCCAACAAGATAAATCATCACCTTCAGGCAAGGCAGCAACATCTTCTTTAGAAACAAAACATGCTTTAACGACAAGTGGCCCTGGAACGATGCCTGAAGTCACTGTTGTTTGTACAACACCATTGTTGTCTGTATTAGCAGTTTTTTGCGTTAATTTTGCTAAACCTACTGAGTCCGTCAATTTAAAATCAATACGTTGCTGTGCAGAAACAATACCATCCGCATCAAGTAATCTGAAACGAACGACTGATTGTGTTGGTAAACCACCTTCACCAGGTGGAAGCGCAATCACTGGCTCCGAAACATCAAGAAATTGTATTGATTGAACAGCCGATACTTCAACAGGT
Source organism: Pseudoalteromonas sp. APAL1 (assembly GCF_021532475.1). Taxonomy (NCBI): domain Bacteria; kingdom Pseudomonadati; phylum Pseudomonadota; class Gammaproteobacteria; order Alteromonadales; family Pseudoalteromonadaceae; genus Pseudoalteromonas; species Pseudoalteromonas sp. APAL1. The sequence continues at coordinate 23,228 of NZ_JAKGAW010000021.1, forward strand.
ATAACAGTAGACGCCGTAAAATTTTTGCCGCCCGTTTCAACTGTAATATTAACCACATCATTGATTGAACAGCCGTTAGCACGGTATGTTGAGCTTGCAATACCTGCTGACGATTGTACTGATGCATCAATTGTCGAGTCATTATTTGAAACACACGTAGAGTTAAATTCTACTTCTGTAGGCGTGGTAAATAAATTACCTTGCTCGTCGCGAAGGGTAACTTCAATAATAGTACTACCACCCGCTTTCAAAGGAATTGTATTGCCTTCACTATCTGTGTTTAGTCCATTATCAACTTCTAACACTAGATCAGCGATACCAACAGCAAAGTTAAGATCTGCACTTTCACCTAACGATGACACCGAAATAGTACCAGCACCGCCTGTATTTCCTGGCTGTAATTTTAAAAGTGCAACACCAAAGTTATCAGTCAGAGCTCGACCTGAAGAAGGTAATACAGAACCAAGATCAGTTGTTACATCAACCAATGAGTTAGCAACACCATCACCGCCTTGGTCATTTATTACTTCTACAAATAAATCACCTAACTCGGTTGATGAAATTGAATTAGTAATAGTACAGCCAGAAGCTTGCGAAGTTGGATCAAGCTTCACATTATTTCGATTTTGATCCCACGAAGGGTTGCAGCCTGTTAGCATTAGAACAGACACTGAGTATTGGGCAGCATCAGAAGAAGCATCATCACCATTTGATATAAAACCTACCGTTTTCGTAATGGTGTTATCATTTTCATCTGTATATGTTGCGATAACTTGACCAGCGCCTTTTGAATCGCCACTACTTAAAGTGACATTTGCTTGGCCATTTTCATCTGTTAGCGCAGTACCTAGTACGGGTGTAATTTTACCTGTGAAGTTTGTAGTAAACGAAATCAATTGGCCAGCAATTGGAGTGCTTTCATCAAGTAAAGTAGCTGTAACCGTTCCTTTGTTGTTTTTACTAACCGGGTTGTCTGAAGAGAAAGGTAAACCAGAACTGTCAACAATCGAAAGCCCTAATGAAACTGTGCCACTGCTATCACCCGTTTGTGAACCATCGGATGTGAAACCAAAAGTATCACTAAAAGTCTCTTCACCAACTATGTAGGATGCAGTAATGATACCAGCTCCTGCCGTATCACCTGCAGTGACAGTAATTGATGCAACACCATTTGAATCGGTCAAGCTCGTACCAGAAGCAGGTGTTATCAAGCCAATACTACCATCAAGACTAAAAGTTATCACTTCACCAGATACAGCAACCCCCTGATTGGTCAGAGTTGCTGAAATAGTTAATGGTGATTCGACCGTTACAGAACTCGACTCTTCATTTGTGCCCGCTGTATAACCTTTCACAGATACAGAGTAACTTGGGGTATCAGTCGTACCACCATCCCCTCCATCAAGTGAACCGCTATCGTTCTCTAACGACCCACCGCCGCCACAGGCAACTAACAATGAGCTGAAAACTATAATACTTAGCCATCGCAATAAAGGCATTGACCTCTCCCTAGTTAGCTATTTTAAATTTATTTATATATTTACCTAATATTAACCTAAAAATTGAACGAATATCATAATTTTTTTATCAGATTTACAGCGAATTAATTTAAAATATTTGTCGAATTTTCCTGTATAAAAATCTTCAGGCTGGTAGGCTATGGCGAAATTTATAAAAATATAGACTAGGTATATGTCAAAAGTACGATCTTTAAGCCTTACGTCTCGTATCATGGTAGGTATGGTACTGGGTGTGCTTGTTGGTTTTATCTTTCAAGCGATTTTAGCGGGTGAAGACGATTTCCTAATTCCACTAGGATTATTCTCTTTACCAATTAAAGCATTTTTTGTGGATGGTATCTTCCATGTAGGTGGGCAAATATTCATCGCAAGTTTAAAGATGCTGGTTGTTCCATTGGTTTTTGTATCGCTGGTGTGTGGTACATGTAGCTTAAGTGACCCTAAAAAACTAGGTCGATTAGGTGGAAAATCAATCTTACTCTATCTAGTAACAACAGCAATAGCGATCACCGTTGCTATAACACTAGCGCTATTAGTTAATCCTGGTGAAGGTATTAACCTACCATCAGATGCGACCTACAGTGCTAAAGAAGCACCTACCCTTGCACAAGTCATTATTGGAATGTTCCCTACCAACCCAATTGATGCAATGGCAAATGGCAATATGCTGCAAGTTATTGTGTTTGCTTTGTTATTTGGTGTGGCGATGGCTTTAAGCGGTAAAGCAGGTAAACGTGTTGCAACCGTGTTCGAAGACTTAAACACCGTTATTTTAAAACTTGTTACCCTACTGATGAATATCGCCCCTTACGGTGTATTCTTTTTAATGGCTAAGTTATTCACAACTATAGACTTTAAACTCATCACAAGCCTTGCCTTATACTTTGGCGTGGTGGTCTTCGCGCTCTTAATTCATGGCTTTGTAAACTATAGTATCTTATTAAAAGTATTAACTGGTTTAAATCCAGTGACGTTTTTAAAGAAAATGAAAAACGCCTGTTTGTTTGCGTTTAGTACTTCAAGTTCAAGTGCAACAATGCCTATTACCCTTGAAACTGCTAGCAAAAAACTTGGTGCTCACAACTCAGTTGCTTCATTTACGGTACCTTTAGGCGCAACTATTAACATGGACGGCACAGCAATTATGCAAGGTGTTGCTACCGTGTTCATTGCACAGGTCTTTTCAGTTGATTTAACAATTTCTGATTATTTAATGGTTATCTTGACCGCGACACTAGCATCTGTCGGTACTGCCGGTGTGCCAGGTGTTGGCCTTATCATGTTAGCGATGGTGTTAAACCAAGTAGGCTTACCTGTAGAGGGTATTGCTATCATCATTGGTGTTGACCGTTTACTTGATATGACTCGAACCGCTGTAAACGTAACAGGTGATTGTATGGTGACCTGTGTAGTTGCAAAATCTGAAGGTGAATTTGATGAGGACGTATTTAACGATCCAAATGCCGCTAAAGATTTAGAAGACTATCATAAGTCGATTAAGTAATAATTTACTTATGAACGACTCATAAAAAACCCGCTTAAATAGCGGGTTTTTTATTGCCTACATACTTTTTAAAACTGAAGTTTAAGGGTTTAAGCCTTTAAAGCGCGACATTAAACTCACACCTGCTTTACTCAAACCAGTGCTTAAGCCCACCGCTAATTTATCGCTCAAATTCTTCTTAATACGGTATTTCACTTTAAAGATTTGACGCTCTTTTGCTTGGCTCAATAAAATATCATCGCTTGTGTCAATTTTATCAACTAAGCCTTTATCAAAGGCTTGTGTAGCAAACCAGTGCTCACCTGTTGCGACCATATCTATATCAAGTGAAGGGCGTTGTTCACTAACAAATGTTTTGAATAAGCCATGCGTTTCTTCTATTTCCTGTTTGAATTTTTCGCGACCTTTGTCTGTATTTTCACCAAATAAGGTTAATGTTCGCTTGTATTCGCCTGCAGTAATTTGCTCAAAGTCCACATCATTCTTTTTCAAAATTTTATTAAAATTAGGAATCTGCGCAATAACCCCAATTGAGCCAACAATTGCAAATGGTGCAGCTACAATTTCATCAGCAACACATGCCATCATATAGCCACCACTCGCCGCTACTTTATCAATGGCTACAGTCAAATGCACACCTGCATTACGTAAGCGTTGTAGTTGAGACGCTGCAAGTCCGTAACCATGCACTACACCTCCGCCACTTTCTAGACGAACAAGAACACGATCTTTTTCTTTATCTGCAATAGTTAAAATAGCTGTGATCTCTTCACGTAAGCTTTCTACTTCGTGCGCATCTACACTGCCATTAAAGTCAATTACATATAGACGTGACTTAGGGTCTTCACTGTGTTGTTTTTTTGCGTCTGCTTTTTGTTGTTTCTGGTGAGCTTTTAACTCTTTCTTTGAAAGTGTGTTTTCGATAAAGCTTTGTTTTAAATCATCAAGCTGTTCACTTAAATCATCAATGGTTATCTCGCCCTTCTTCGCTTTAGGTTTTACTGCAGCTCCCATGATAATGGCAACAATGACAGCAATAGCGATGACAAATGTGAGGGTTTTTGCGAAAAATAACCCATACTCATATAAAAATTCCAATCAAACTCTCCACTTATTAATTATTCGCCACAATTTACCATGCTTTAAAGCAAAAAAAAGCCACATGATGTGGCTTTTTACTTAATTGGTTATTACTTAATTAATAGGTTTCAGTTATTCAGTGACAACATCTGAGTTTGTAACCTGAAGATACTGACCACGGCTTGCTAAGAAAGTCGCAATTTGCAGTTGCATCTCAGCTGTAGCAGCTGCACTTTCTTGTGCTGTAGCACCTGAGTCAGCAGTAGCTACAGGCGTTAACACTGAGCTGTGATGACCTTTAGTGAATTTAACCACATAGCTCATCGCATCAGCAGTTGGACCTTGTGTCTCAGCAACCGTTGATAAGCCCATTAAGTTGGCAAGAGGTAAACTACCAGCAATTGGATTACTCGCCACCATTGGTGGGATAACCATATCAGCATTGTTATTTTCACCATCACCCACTACAACGCTCATGTATACTGGCGTGCCAAGCGCTGCAACAGATGCTGCGTAGTTAGAAGGGTCGCCGCTATCAAGTGCTGTTTGCGCAGCAAAGGCAAACTGAGTGATCACACTTTGAATGTTAGCTAATTTTGCTGTTTCGCCCGCCATTGTTAACGAACTTACGTACTCTTTATAAGCACATGTAACGAAAGCCGTTTGGTTAGACGCAAGTGAACCACAGTTCGATAGCGCTTCATTTTGTGCATAAGCACCAAACTCTGCAGATTCAGCTGTGCCTGCTGCAAGTAAAACAGAGCCTTGCACAAAAGGACCAAATGTATTTGATTCAATTAAGAAACTAGCGATACCACCGCCACCACTGGCAAGTGCAACACTCTTCACGTTGAACATTGGATCAACTTGCTCAGCTAGCGGTGCATTAGTCACAGCAACAAATGCTGGAGCAACTACAGAGCCTAATGAATGGCCTAAGAATGAAACATCTTGGGCATTTAAATCAGCAGCACCAGTAAAGTTAAGACCTAAACGTAACCCCAGTAAATCAGCAACTGATTGACGTAAGCTATCACGCGCAACTAATAATGACTGTAAGTTCATGTAGCTTAAAACTGAACCTGTAGAAGCATTAAAGTCATCAGTACCATCGCCGTCTACATCTACACCACGCTCACCATGCATTGGGTGGTCGATTGCAGCCGTTGCAAAGCCTTGCATTGTTAATTGTGCTGTAATTGCTAGCATATCTTCTTTTTTAGAAGTAATACCGTGCTGAAGAATCACTACTGGCCAACCACCTTCAGGCATTACCAGAGGATCCAATCCTAACTGACCACGTATTGCGTTGATCACAGGTAAAATTGGTTTAGTAACTTGTACTGGAACGTTAGCAATGCTTTGTGTTTTTGGAATTGTGTTGTATTTGGTTAAGTGTTTAGTTTGATCTAAACCTAAATCACGCAGTTTTCCACCACTTAACGCCATACATAAACCATCAGTTTCGCTGATTGGGTCTGTTGGGAATGAGTCACCTGCAGTAGATGCATAGCCAAGTACAGCAACACCACTGTCGCATAGCCCTTGCCAATAAGTTGCTGATAAATCATCAACCGTTTTGCCTGTAGGCGTTGCTAAATACATAGGTAACATCACGCTACCCTTTTGATATTGCACACCACCAAATACTGGTGAAACACCTGTAATACCTTGTGATGCGAATACTTGCTCAACTGTAATTACAGGTTGCTCAGGAATTTGAACCATCGGTGTTGGTAAGGCAGGTTGCGAAAGGCTAGCTGCTAAAAGCTGCTTAACAGTACCTAGTACTTGACCTGCTGATTGCATTGTCATCGCAGCAGAGTAAATAATTTCATCTTTTGTGATTGCGCCACCTGAGGTGACTGCATTTTCGTAGCTATTTATCACCGCTTGCAGAGATTTTTGTGAATCAGTAATTAGCGGTGTTTCTTCACTAACAAGTGCATAAGTTGAAGATGGTTCGATTGAACGCCCTTCTGAGTCCATTAAAGACGTTGTTAAAACGTTTATGTAGGTGCTACCCGCTTTAAAAGGTTTAAGTGGGATCACAGCTACCGCATCACCAGAACCTTGTGTGATGAAGTCAACACCAAAGGTAAGCTCAGAAACCAACTTACAGGCAATGCCTGCAGGTACTTGCGAACAGGTTTCATCTGTTTGACTTGCGCCCATCACTACTTCAAAAATACGAACTGCACCAGGTGAACCGGCAGAAGCCATATCAAGTGAGATACCCGCAGGGAATGCTAAATCGATTTTAAACGGAGTTTGTGTTGACCAGCCATCAAGGGCACCTAGTGCAAGCTGAGGATCAGCATAGGCTGCGCGTTCAACACTAACATTGTTGTCGTCTAATTCACCCGGCATATTTAAAGTGCCATCAAGTGTACCACTCATCAGTAAGTCATTAGGTACCGAGATAACGCTATTTGCAGGGTCAAATTTAACGGTCGCGGTTGGGATGACAGGTGGGGTGTCATTTTTAACATCTTCTAATGTTTCTCCTCCACCACAGCCGGTAATGACTGACGCAATGGCTAGTGAGAGTAGCATTTTTTTCATAATTTCGCTCCGCGCAAATCTTATTGTTATTGTGTGTTCAAAGTTAAACGTAGTTGTTCTACTACCTTTATTCTAAGTTAAATTAATGTAATTAGATTATTAATAAGACATTAGACCAGTTAAAGTTAACGTAAAGTTTCAATTTTCGCCACCTTAATTTGCAATAAATTCGATAACTTGGCTTTTTGCTATGTTAAAATAGCAAAAAATCTAATTGATGGTACTTTTATGCACACTTATAAAGCCGCAGAGAATGCGCTAAAAGACAAAGTAATTCTAATAACAGGTGCGGGTGATGGCATTGGTCGCGTAGCCGCATTAACTTATGCCAAGCATGGTGCCACTGTTATATTACTTGGTAAAACAACTAATAAACTCGAATGTGTCTATGATGAAATCGTGAACGCAGGCTACCCACAGCCGGCTATCGTGCCGATGGATTTAAAAGGTGCAACAAAACAAAACTACCGCGATTTAGCCGCAACTATAGAAATGCAGTTTGGCAAGTTAGATGGTTTATTAAACAATGCAGGTATTTTGGGTTCATTAGGGCCGCTTGAACATTTCTGTGTTTCTACCTTTGAAAACATTATGAAAGTGAATGTGACTGCGCAAGCCATGATCACTAAATTTATGTTTCCATTATTGCGAAAGTCACCAAGTGCATCTGTTATTTTTACATCCTCTGGTGTTGGTCGCAAAGGGCGTGAGCATTGGGGTGCATATGCAATCTCAAAATTTGCTGTTGAAGGCATGATGCAAACTTGGGCCTGTGAAGTGGGCAAAACCAATATTCGCGTGAACTGTATCAACCCTGGTGCAACTCGCACATCTATGCGTGCTTCTGCATACCCTGGTGAAGATAGAGATAAATTAGCAACGCCAGAAGATTTAATGCCAACTTATTTATACTTGATGAGCGACGACTCTAAAGAGGTGAACGGCCAATCTTTAGATGCTCAACAGAAGTAAAGCTAATAGCTAGACACAAAAAAAGCAGCTCTCGCTGCTTTTTTTAATCTTTAAGCCCACTAAATAAAGCGTTTGATAATAAAATCTACTTTCACACGCTTTGCCTGACCCAAAAGTTTCTTAACAGGCGCAGGATAATCATCCATTGTCTCTAAGTCTTGCGGGCCATTTAAACGACGACAATGCTGCAAAATAGCGTGTTTTTCGTTTTCTATTTGCTCAAGAATATTTTGCTTCGGATCGTCAATTAAAATCCCGTTTTCGATATCTAAACCCCATGCTCGTGGATTCAAATTATGCCCACTAAGCAAATGTAAACGCTTATCTGAACAAATTCCTTTTAAATGGAAAGAGTTGCTTTCATGCTTCCAAAGATAAACATTTAAATTGCCATTTGCGATGTGACGCTTCTGAGACTTTAAAAATTTAAGTAGGATTGTTTCATATAAATAAGGGAGTGCACCAATCTTACTAAACGGCTCACTAGGAGGCAGATAAAAATCGTTCGCAGTTTTATCACCTACCACAATTGTTACTTGCTTACCTTGTTTTAGTAATCGACGTAAAGAGCGCATTAATGGTGCTGGGAAATTAAAGTAAGGCGTATAAAGTACTAATTCTTCTTCTGTGGTATCAAATAATGACTTAATCAAACGATTTAGTTTATTACTACGACGGCCTAAGCCTAAGAAAAGACGAACCCCTAATTCACCCGCACTCGCCTCTGCTGCACTTTCATAACTTGCTGATTTAAGATCACGCATTAACTGCTTTTGCGCATTTTTAATATCGTTGAAGTTAACTAGAGGTCGCTTATCAATACGAGGAACAGCCTCAGAACTTAATAAGTGTGATTCAATAAACTCTACCACTGAGTTACACAAACCAGCTTGATGCACTAAAAAGTAGCGATCTAAACGATAACGGTCGTCTTGCTGCAAATAGACATTGTTAAGACTTGCACCGCTGTACAATAAAGTATCGTCAATCACAAAGCCTTTTAAATGTAACACGCCAAAAAGCTCTTTCGCTTTAACAGGAACACCATAAACCTTTACATTAGACTGGTACTTTTCCTGAAAGTCACAATACATACTGGCATTGCCATCAGATTTTGCAGCGCCAATTAAACCTCGCTGAGCGCGATGAAAATCAACCAGTACTTTTACCTCTAAATCTGGATTAGCTAATGAGGCTTCGTGTAATGCCGTTAAAATTTCTCGACCTGCTTCATCATCTTGAAGATACAAAGCAGTTATATAAATTCTTTTTGTCGCTGAACGAATTAAACGCAATAGTTCAATGCGATACTCTTTTGCATTGGTTAAGACCTGTAAGTCTTCCGTAGTCAGCCCGAATGCGGGCTTTTCCTGCCAAAATACCATAATTGCCTGTTCATTTATTTAGCTCATAACTAAAGCTAATATCAAAATTAGCTAAAACATACCAAAAAAATATTGCTTGGTCATGAATAAACGTACTTTGAAGGCATAACAATTGAGAAATAGTTCATTTAACAAGCAAAAAGAGCAGCTTAAATCATAATGAGTAAGGATTATTTGACAGCTTTGCGATTTACCAAAAAAAATAATCGAGCCTTTTGTTTACATCCGCCTTGTTTTTCTTAGAATCGGTCGCATAGACATCGTATTGAAACGTTTTTAGGAAAAACCATGAGTGACGCTAAACACTGTAAACTATTAATTTTGGGTTCTGGACCTGCGGGCTATACGGCGGCAGTTTATGCTGCACGTGCGAACCTTAACCCTGTTCTAATCACAGGAATTCAACAAGGTGGTCAATTAACAACAACGACCGAAGTTGAAAACTGGCCTGGTGATGCGCATGGCTTAACTGGCCCTGCATTAATGGAACGTATGAAAGAGCACGCTGAACGTTTCGAAACCGAAATTATCTTCGATCACATTAACAAAGTTGATGTAACTAAGCGCCCTTTCACTTTAACAGGTGATTCAGGCACATATACTTGTGATGCATTAATCATTGCAACAGGTGCGTCTGCTAAGTACTTAGGTTTAGAATCTGAAACAAACTTCCAAGGTCGTGGTGTCTCTGCTTGTGCAACTTGTGATGGTTTCTTCTATCGTGGTCAAAAAGTTGCCGTTGTAGGTGGTGGTAATACGGCAGTTGAAGAAGCTCTTTACTTATCTAACATCGCCGACGAAGTACACGTGATCCACCGTCGCGATAGCTTCCGTAGCGAGAAGATTCTAGCTGATCGTTTAAATGAAAAAGCGGCAAACGGTAATGTTGTTTTACATTACAATCGTACTTTAGATGAAGTTCTTGGTGATGAAATGGGTGTAACTGGCATCCGCATTAAAGCAACTGACTCAGAAGAGACTGAAAACCTTGACCTTGCAGGTGTGTTCATCGCAATTGGCCATAAGCCAAATACTGACATGTTCGAAGGTCAACTAGAAATGAAAGATGGCTACTTAGTAGTTGAATCAGGCTTAAACGGTAATGCGACACAAACAAGCGTACCAGGTGTATTCGCTGCAGGTGATGTGTGTGATCACATTTATCGTCAAGCAATCACATCAGCAGGTACAGGTTGTATGGCTGCCCTAGATGCTGAGCGCTTTTTAGATAATCTATAATCTATTGCTAAATACTAGCTTTGTAAGGGGTTGTCGAAAAACAGCCCCTTTTTTATGGCTAAAATTTTGCTAGAATCATAATAAATAACAACGATAATGCTGATATGATCAAGCAACTTTATCAGCTCTCACCCGAGAGTGTAGATTTCCCAAATCCTGAATATGCCCTCGATGAGCCTGATGGTTTATTAGCTATTGGTGGTGATTTATCAGTTAACCGCATTAAACATGCTTATAAAAATGGTATTTTCCCATGGTTTAGTGATTACGAACCAATTATGTGGTGGTCACCTAGCATGCGCGGTATTATTGAGTTAAATGAATTTCATGTCAGTCGTAGTTTAAAAAAGCACTTAAAACGTGCTCCGGTTCGAGTCACTGTTAATCACGCTTTTTCGCACGTTATCAATGCTTGCCGTGAGCAACGACTCGACGCTGAAGGTACCTGGATCACTGAGCAAATGATGCATGCTTATATCGAAGCACATCATCAAAATATTGCTCACAGTGTAGAAATATGGCAAGAAAACGAACTAGTTGCTGGTTTGTATGGCATCATGCAAAACGGTATATTTTGTGGTGAATCCATGTTTCATCAAGTCAGTAATGGCTCAAAGCTGGCGATGTGGGCATTAGTTAATTGGCTTAAGAAGCACCAAGCCCATTTTATTGATTGCCAACTAGAAAACCCTTATTTAATCACTTTAGGTGCAAAAGTTATCCCACGTAGAGAATTTTTAACTAGACTTAAATTAGCGCACAGTTATGTGCCTAAAAAAGATATGTGGCATCCACAAGAGTTGATTAATATTTATGACTGAGCACTTACCCGCTAGGCTTGGTTTAAGCCAGCAATTTGATTGCAGTTATTTACCCGACCGTCAGGAGCAACTACTTGTTATACTTGACCCAAGTTGTTACTGCCCTGATAAATTTGAACAGTTATTAGCATTGGGTTTTAGACGCAGTGGCGACCAAATCTATCGTCCACATTGCCCTATTTGTAATGCATGTAATTCAGTGCGCGTTTTGGCCCAACAATTTACCCCTTCAAAATCACAAAAGCGCAAATTAAATAAAGCAAATAAGGTTTTCACATTCAGTTATAGTGAATACGAACGCGCAGAATATTACCCGTTATATTGCAAATACATCACGCAAAGGCATCAAGATGGTTCAATGTTTCCGCCTGATCAAAGTCAGTACGAAAGCTTTTTGTTTTGCCAGTGGCTACCCGTTACGTTCATAGAGTTAAGAGATGGCGATAAATTAGTTGCTGTTGCGGTAACCGATTGCATGACCAATGCTCTATCAGCGATTTATACCTTTTTTGATCCCGATTATGAGCAATACAGTATTGGTAGCATCATGATCATGGAGCAAATTAAATTTGCAAAACAACAAGCAAAACAATTTGTCTATTTAGGTTACCAAATCGACGAATGCACTAAAATGAAATATAAAACCCAATTTTTGCCTGCACAAAAGCACATTGGCGACGAGTGGTTGGCGATTTAATTTACAAAATTGAGCCCTGTAGCTTTACTTATTGCTGTATTTTCGGCAAAATCTGCAGCGTTTAACTATTAAAGAGGTGTTACGCTAAACATGGCGAAAGAAGACGTAATCGAAATGCAAGGTACGGTCCTTGATACTTTACCAAATACAATGTTCCGAGTTGAGCTAGAAAATGGTCACGTTGTTGTGGCTCATATCTCTGGTAAAATGCGCAAAAACTACATCCGCATCTTAACTGGCGACAAAGTAACCGTAGAAATGACTCCTTACGATTTATCGAAAGGTCGCATCGTATTCCGTGCTCGCTAAGTTAGTGCGTTAACGAGAGATTTAGCTTTTTGCTGCTTTGAATGAGCAGGTGTGTTTATTACAAAGAGCTAAAAGCGTTTGTTAAATGGTGTTAAAACTAATTTAGTTTTAATTCCATTTAATAAACAAAAAGCCCAGCAATTGCTGGGCTTTTTGTTTTTAGCTAAAAACAACTTAAGCTGTTTCTAGGCTAGTTTCAAAGTCAAAGTGGATTTTCTTATCTTTCACAGATACTTTAACCGAACCACCATCGGCTAGCTCACCAAACAAGATTGCATTTGCCAGCGGCTTTTTAAGCTCATCTTGGATAACACGCGCCATTGGGCGTGCACCCATCGCTTTATCATAGCCTTTATCTGCCAACCACTCTCTTGCTTTGGATGTAAGTTCAAGGTTAACCGACTTCTTATCAAGTTGCGCTTGTAACTCAACAATGAACTTATCAACCACTTGCAAGATAATCTCTTTCTCAAGGTGATTAAACCAAATGATATTATCTAAGCGGTTTCTAAACTCAGGTGAAAACACTTTGTTGATTTCACTCATCGCATCATGAGAATGGTCTTGTTCGGTAAAGCCAATCGACTTACGTACAGTCTCTTGAACACCCGCATTCGTCGTCATCACCAATACAACATTTCTGAAATCGGCTTTACGGCCGTTGTTATCAGTAAGTGTACCGTGATCCATTACTTGCAGTAGAATGTTGTAAATATCTGAATGTGCTTTTTCAATTTCGTCCAATAGTACAACTGCATGCGGGTTTTTAATTACCGCTTCAGTTAACAAACCACCTTGCTCAAAACCAACATAGCCAGGAGGTGCACCAATTAGACGACTGACCGCATGACGTTCAACGTATTCAGACATATCAAAGCGAATAAACTCAACACCCATACACTTAGCAAGCTGCTTAGTGACTTCTGTTTTACCAACCCCTGTTGGGCCTGCAAATAAGAACGAACCCACTGGTTTGTCTTCGTTAGCAAGGCCAGAGCGCGATAAACGAATTGCTGAAGTCAACGCATCGATTGATTGGTCTTGACCAAACACTAGCATTTTCAGGTTACGGTCAAGGTTTTTAAGCGTCTCTTTATCGCTAGATGAAACGCTTTGCTGAGGAATACGCGCCATCTTAGATACAATTAGCTCGATATCAGCCACGCCAATTGTTTTCTTACGCTTAGAAACAGGCTGTAAACGCTGATTAGCACCTGCTTCATCAATAACATCAATAGCCTTGTCTGGTAAATGACGTTCATTAATGTATTTAGCACTAAGTTCTGCTGCCGCTTTCAATGCCTTTTGTGTATAACGAATACCATGATGCTCTTCGTAACGCTCTTTTAAACCGTTAAGAATTTTCGTGGTATCAGCCACACTTGGCTCAAGAACATCAATTTTTTGGAAACGACGTACTAACGCACGGTCTTTTTCAAAGATATTTTTGAACTCGTTATAAGTCGTTGAGCCCATGCAGCGCAGCTTACCACTCGAAAGTAGCGGTTTAATTAGGTTCGATGCATCCATTACGCCACCCGATGCTGCACCGGCACCAATGATGGTATGAATTTCATCAATGAATAAAATTGAGCCAGGCTTTGCTTGTAGCTCTTTCAATAGTGATTTGAAACGTTTTTCAAAATCACCCCGGTATTTAGTACCGGCAAGCAACGCCCCCATATCAAGTGAATAAACCACCGCGTCAGCGATAACTTCCGGCACTTCTTTATTGACAATGCGATAAGCAAGGCCTTCTGCAATCGCTGTTTTACCAACCCCTGCTTCACCAACCAGTAGTGGGTTATTTTTCTTACGACGGCATAATACCTGAACCGTTCTTTCAACTTCGTTATCGCGGCCTACTAATGGGTCAATGTTACCGTCGATAGCTTGTTGGTTAAGGTTCGTTGTAAAGTTTTCGAGTTTTGTTGGTTCTTCACCCTGCACTTCTTGCACTTCTTCATGGATATCATCATGGTCTTCACCACCAAGATCGTCATCAGTTTTAGAAATACCATGCGAAATGAAATTCACAATATCCAAACGGTTAATGTCGGCTTTTTTCAGTAAATAAACCGCTTGGCTTTCTTGCTCAGAAAAAATAGCAACCAGCACGTTCACGCCAGTAACTTCATTTTTGCCTGATGATTGCACATGAAATACAGCGCGCTGTAATACTCGCTGAAAACCTAATGTTGGCTGTGTTTCTCTGTCTTCTTCAAGATCAGGAATCACAGGCGTGGTTTCATCAATGAATTCTGATAATTCAACTTTTAATGCGCCCATATCAACACCACAGGCGTTTAGCGCTTCTCCAGCAGAAGGGTTATCGAGCAGCGCAAGTAAAAGATGCTCGACGGTCATAAATTCATGCCGACGCGTTCTCGCTTCGCGAAACGCCGCATTCAGAGTTAGTTCTAAGTCTTTGTTTAGCATTGGCAACCCCTTACTGAGATAATATTTTATATACCGTTGTGACGGGTTAATCGGTTCACCCTACCTTGGTATTTATTCCTGCTCACAACTACAAAGCAGTGGATGCTCGTTATCTCGTGCGTAACGATTAACTTGCTCAGCTTTGGTATGGGCTACATCGGCACTGTAAACACCGCATATTGCTTTACCGTTATGATGAACTTGAAGCATCACATCTGTTGCTCTATCGCTATCCATATTAAAAAACGTCATAAGTACTTCTATCACAAAGTCCATAGGCGTGTAATCATCATTGTTTAAAATGACTTTATATTTTCGCGGCGGCTGCAATTTTTGCTTTTCACTATCGCGAACTGTATCAATAACACCAGAATCTTTCATACCACTCATAATAAATATAGTCTTGTCTTTAGAACTCAAGCAAACTTGAATAAAAAAATAAATAAATTGTTAAAAAATAGCCCAAAACACTTGACTGATTGGCCAAATAAACTACAGTCAAAGATAGATTGATTAATCATTAGTCAGTCTAGCAAATTACACGGTTTAGAATAACTAAATTAGTCAACTTATAGAAGGATGTAGAAGTATGGCTTGTGGAAAAGTCAAATGGTTCAACAATGCCAAAGGTTTTGGTTTTATCGTAGAAGACGGCAGCGAGACTGATATATTCGCTCATTACTCAACGATTGTAATGGACGGTTATAAAACACTTAAAGCTGGTCAAGATGTAACATTCGAATTGCAACAAGGTCCTAAAGGGTTACACGCAACGAATATTGCGCCTAACGATGAGATCTCTTAGGTGAACCTATTCGAGTACCAAGCGAGCGACCTTGTTAAGATCCTCGCTTACTTCCCTATCTCCCACTGATTTTTATTTTCAACTTGAAATTCCATTTCTTTACCCCAATAGTTTAATTGTTATTAGCCCTTTAGAGCCAAGCTTGTTACACTCTTGTTGCTTAAATTTAGCTTTTTCGTCATTTTGACGTAAGGCTTTTGGCTAATTTCAAAGCTAGCTTATTTGAGCTATAAGAATTTTATGCCTTTTTGCATAATTAAAAGATCTATTTTGCAAATTGGTATTACAGTCTGTCAGCTGTGGTTATTTTGATACTCTGTATTAAGTTGCAACAGCTAACAGACTGCTTGCTGTCGTTATATCGAAATACTTATATTTAAGACTTGATATACCATAGCAGTATAATTGCATTGTTGAATATGGCTAATTAAGGGTTACTGTTAGCGCAGTTACAATCAAACATTACGCCAACTATCTAGGAATGATGATGACATCAAAAATTATCTATACTAAAACAGATGAAGCGCCAGCTCTTGCTACGTATTCATTGTTACCAATCATCCAAGCGTACACAAACGCTGCAGGTGTTGAAGTTGAAACTCGCGATATTTCATTAGCGGGCCGTGTAATTGCCAACTTCCCTGAGTATTTAACTGAAGAACAACGAATTGATGATGCACTTGCTGAATTAGGTGATATGGCTAAAACACCTGAAGCTAACATTATCAAACTACCAAACATCAGTGCGTCTATTCCTCAGTTACGTGCTGTAATCAAAGAGTTGCAAGCGAAAGGCTACGCTTTACCTGATTATCCATCAGAGCCAAAAACTGATGAAGAAAAGAAAATCAAAGCAACTTACGACAAAATCAAAGGTTCCGCTGTAAACCCGGTTCTTCGTGAAGGTAACTCTGACCGTCGAGCACCTGGTTCAGTTAAAGAATACGCTCGCAACAATCCACACTCAATGGGTGCGTGGAGCAAAGATTCTCAATCTTACGTTGCAAGCATGGAAGAAGGTGACTTCTTCGGTTCTGAGCAATCAGTAACAGTAGCTGAAGCAACTGACGTGCGTATCGAACATGTTGCTGAAAACGGCGATATTACGGTTCTTAAAGCAAGCACGCCACTATTAGCTGGCGAAGTTATTGATGCTTCTTGTATGAGTGCCGCTAAACTTCAAGCTTTCCTTGCTAAAGAAATTCAAGCTGCGAAAGACAAAGGCGTGTTGTTCTCGTTACATATGAAAGCAACCATGATGAAAGTGTCTGATCCAATCATCTTCGGTCACGCTGTAAAAGTATTCTTCAAAGACGTATTTACAAAACACGCTGATCTTTTCAAAGAACTAGATGTTGACGTAAACAACGGCTTTGGCGATGTATTCTCAAAAATCGAAAGCCTAGACGCAGCTAAAAAAGCTGAAATCGAAGCTGATATCCAAGCTGTATACGACAACAACCCTGCTATTGCTATGGTTGATTCTGACCGTGGTATCACAAACCTTCACGTTCCAAGCGATGTAATCATCGATGCATCAATGCCTGCTGCAATTCGTTCTAGCGGTCAAATGTGGAACAGCGAAGGCAAATTACAAGACACAAGCTTTGTAATTCCAGATCGTTGTTACTCAGGTGTTTACCAAGCAACTATCGATTTCTGTAAAGAAAACGGTGCATTCGATCCAACAACAATGGGTAGCGTACCTAACGTTGGTCTTATGGCGCAAAAAGCTGAAGAGTACGGTTCACACGACAAAACGTTTGAAGTTACAGCAGCTGGTAAAATCCGTGTTGTAGACACAGCTGGCACAACATTACTTGAGCATGCTGTTGAGCAAGGCGATATCTGGCGTATGTGTCAGGTAAAAGACGCACCAATTCAAGATTGGGTTAAACTTGCTGTTAACCGCGCTCGCGCAACTAACACACCGGCAGTTTTCTGGTTAGACGAAAACCGTGCACACGATGCTGAATTAATCAAAAAAGTAAACGCGTATCTGCCACAACATGATACTGATGGTCTTGAGATCCACATTTTAGCACCGATTGAAGCGACTAAGTTCTCATTAGAGCGCATCAAAGAAGGTAAAGACACAATTTCAGTAACTGGTAACGTTTTACGTGACTACCTAACTGACTTATTCCCGATTCTTGAGCTTGGTACAAGTGCTAAAATGCTTTCAATCGTACCACTTATGAATGGTGGTGGTTTATTCGAAACAGGTGCAGGTGGTTCAGCGCCTAAGCACGTTCAACAATTCGAAAAAGAAAACCACTTACGTTGGGATTCTTTAGGTGAGTTCTTAGCGCTTGCAGCTTCTTTAGAGCATCTAGCGGTTAATACAGGTAACAAGAAAGCCCAAGTACTTGCTGATACACTAGACAAAGCTACAGGTACTTTCTTAGCTGAAAACAAATCACCTTCACGTAAAGTGAAAGAGATTGATAACCGTGGTTCGCACTTCTTCCTTTCATTATTCTGGGCACAAGAACTTGCTGCACAAAATGATGACGCGGAATTAAAAGCGCAATTCACGCAAATCGCTACTGATTTAGAAGCTCAAAAAGAGCAAATCATCACTGAGTTGAACGATGCACAAGGTTCAGCAATGGATGTGGGTGGTTATTTCCAACCAAATGATGAGCTTGCATTCAAAGCAATGCGCCCAAGCACAACATTTAACGATATTTTAGCAAAATTAGTGTAATTCGTTAGAACTCGCTAATCTTCTAAAAAATAAGAGAGTTACCTCGATTGCTGAGGCTCTATGAGCCTTAGCAAAAGAGCAACTCTCTTTTTTATACCAATTCGCTTAATTAAACCGTCTACTTTGATGCAATAAACTGGCTGATAACAAGACACAAACTTCGTTATCTACTTGTTCTCGAAAATTGCCTCAACATTGCGCTAATTACTACATCCATACAGTCATAAATAAGTAATTTTTAAAGCTGTTAAAAAGCTTTAATCTCTTAAATGATTAAGCATGACTGCCAACTGATATTATTCCTTCCACCTAGTCAGCTGTTCATAAACCACAACATAGAACAATAGCTACGATTCAGTTTTAACTTATAACTAAGCGTTTGCTGTTTTCGCCTTTTTGTTTTTAGCCATACGTTTAGCGCGTTTAATGGCAGATTTTTTTGATGCTTTCTTTTGCGCTATCTTGAGCACTATGGCCTCTTTTAGTTGCTTTTTAGCTGCTTTAAGACGTTTTTGAGCATTCTTAGCAATACTTTCAGCTTCGTTTGCTTTATCAACGGCTGCTTGGGCTTGTTCAGCGGCCTCTTTTGCAATCGCAGCGGTTCTTTGTACTTCTTTTTTACTTTTAGCAAGGCTCTTCTCTAACTTTGCTAGGCGCTCGTCATACATTGGATCTGTAATTTCCATTTCACTCTCCTAATCTTAACGTTGAGACATTTTTGTTGGTTCACCAACAATTAATGGGTCAACTTGATCAACAATTTCATGGTCTTTGCCTGGATAATCTAAACAACTTAAAAAGTGACGCATGCAGTTAATACGACCACGTTTTTTGTCATCAGAACGAATTTGAGTCCACGGTGCGTCTTTAGTATGGGTATGAAACATCATGGCGTCTTTTGCTGCACTGTAGTCATGCCATTTGGCTAATGATGCCATATCAACCGGGCTCAGTTTCCATTGCTTTAGAGGATCGTTTTGGCGTGATTTAAAGCGTCTAAATTGCTCTTCTCTACTCACAGAAAACCAATATTTAAATAATTTAATACCACTGTTAACTAACATGCGTTCAAGCTGAGGTGTTTGCCGCATAAATTCGAGGTATTCTTGGTCTTCACAAAACCCCATGACCTTCTCTACGCCAGCGCGATTATACCAAGAACGGTCAAACAAAATTATTTCTCCCTTTGCAGGTAGGTGATTTATATAACGTTGAAAATACCATTGATCACGTTCACGGGTAGTGGGTTTTTCAAGTGCTACAACATGCGCCCCACGCGGATTTAAGTGCTCCATAAAGCGCTTTATTGTTCCACCCTTTCCTGCTGCGTCACGGCCTTCAAATAAAATAACAATTTGTTGGTTAGTCTCTTTCACCCAACCTTGCATTTTTAATAGCTCAATTTGAAGTTCATGTTTATGGCGCTCATACTCAACAACATCCATTTTACGCTTGTATGGATATAGGCCATCAGCATTCCATTTTAAATTTGGGTTCTTTACATTTAAGTCAAATACAACATCCTGTTTAGTTTTTCCCTTACTTACTTTTGTAGGCTTAATTAATACTGATTCGACGTTTACTGTCTGCATGGCAACTCCTTTTTAGTAAATATTTACGTACCTTCATTAAGAACTGTATATTTTTACTTTATGCCAGTTGCAGCATTATTTATTGATCTACATCTATTATTTATCGATATAGAAATCTCTTAAAAATATTTAATTTAGTTATTTTTTACTAACAACACCAAGGAGTATATGTAATAATTTTTAGTTAATTTTAAATTAGCAAACAAAATTACCAACTTTAAATAGACAAGAACATAAGTTACTAATAAATAATAATTAAATTTCACATATTAAGATCTTTTATTGTAAGAAGACTAACTAAATTAGTTAAAGCTATATTTTTTGACTCATTATTTTTATTTTACCTAACTTAAAACCAACAAAATAAGATTAGTAAAGAAAATAAAAATAGAGAAGATAGTATTAGAACAATACTTGTTGATGAAAGGGTTAATTAAATATAAAAGCAAGCTAAAATAAATGAGGGAGCATAAAAAGCTCCCTCATATAGCACAGTTTACATACGCACAGGGCGTGTTATTGATGCAGTTATTTAACAATCCATGGGGTTGCGCTGATCAACCGAGCACTTGTTTGCAGTTTTGTTTGATTGTCTTGCCAATCATCAGTCACCATTATTGCACAACGGCTTTGCTTGCAATTATCTGCCTCTGATATTGCCACATTTTCATCCGCAAATTTAAGCACAACTCCCTGTTGCTCTGGCAACAAAAACCACATTAATTTACTGACGAAGAATCCTGATAAATCAGATAGCAATTCATCAAACTCTTCATTTAACTCATAAAGGTTTGCTTTTGTCAGTGCAAACTCACTCAGGTTGGTTGCTTCAATTTGTAGCTTTAATTGGCAATCATGCTGAGGATTCTCAGGTTGTACGACAATTACCGCCTTATCTGTATCGAGTTGTTTATCAAACGGTAGCAACAACTGGGCTTGATCTGTATAGGTAAGATCAAATTCTTGTTGTTCTGTTATTATTTTCCCTGACTTAATTTTGCATACATCATTTGTAGCAATGTCAGATAAATAAAAGTTTACTTGCGCGTACTGAAAGTCACCTTTGTTAACCACTTTAAGGCGGTCATAAAAGCCATCGTATGCAACAACAAACTCGCCTGCGGTTGCTGTTCCTACAGAAGCACCTAAGGTAGCGGCTAACACTACCGCCTTGAAACATGACATAACTTTATTCATCAAAATATGCTCTGTTTTGATTTATCATTGTGTTTAACTCTTCAATGTAAGCTTCTCGTCGCTCAGAATAAGATAACAAACCCTGCGTTAAAACTGTGGCTTCAATAGGCTTTTGTTGACGGCGTAAATCTGCTCGGATTGAACGTAAATCTTTGTATGCCGCATGAGTATTAATGTTTTTAAAGTAAGAGCTTACAGCAGCTCTTACAGACTTAAAAGCCGTTACTTCATGAGCAGCTTCATCAGCACGACGGCGTGGTACCATACCGCAACCTTTTTTGTAGCACCACTGACCAAAAAAGTTAAGGCCAATTCGCGCAAATCGCGATGTTCCCCAAGCCGATTCATTCGCAGCCTGCATCAAAGCAAGTTCTTTTGGAATAATATCAACACGGCGTAATGCCTGAGATAGTGACAGTACATCAATCGTCGTCGGCAGTTTATAACTGGTAAGGATTTTCTTTATATCTGATTTTTGTTTAACTGTTAAAGGCTCATTATATTCCAGCATCATACGAGCTATTTCTAATGTTGCTCTTTGCTGCAAAATTTTCTTATTTTCAGCCTCAACATGCGGGCGTATAAAATCAAAAAATGCATGTTTCTTCTCTTTTACATCACTGAACGCAGCAAAATCAGGGAGTTTAACATTATGTAATGGCTTCTCTTTTTTTATAGTTTTCTGGCTGCCCTTGCTAGCTGCAAGGTCTTGTGAAGATACGTCAACATCACTTTCATTATCTATAAAAGGTGACAACAGTGCCCAAGTAAAAAAGGCAGCTAGTAAAATTTGAAAAACGTATTTAAGCATGTATTCTCTCAAGTAAACTACTACTCATGTGCGGTAACATCACACACATACAAAGGCGGAGTATATCAAACAAGCCAATCTTTGGCGAATTCGGTGCTATTTTTTTCACCTCAATCGTATTTAAAAAGTCTCATAATACATTCAATATACTCGCAATTTTCAAGCGGTTGCGTATACTTTCATTAACTCAGTCGCGAAACCATAGGCTTTTTTATTATGTGCCAACCTTGGCAAGCACGAATTATAGATCAACAAAAATATCGTCCCAATGACAACCGCTCACCATGGCAAGTTGACCGCTCTCGAATAATCCATGCCGCTGCTTTCAGACGTTTACAAGCAAAGACTCAAATTATGGGTATTGGCTTAAACGACTTTTACCGTACTCGCCTAACCCACTCTCTTGAAGTTGCACAAATCGGCAGTGGTTTGCTGCGCCATTTAAAAAAACAGCACCCTGAATTTGAACACTTCCCGAGTGGCAGCTTACTCGAAACCTTATGTCTTGCTCATGACATTGGCCATCCACCTTTTGGTCATGGTGGTGAAATAGCTTTAAACTACATGATGCGCGAGCATGGTGGATTTGAAGGCAATGCGCAAACTTTACGCATTGTTTCTAAACTTGAACCCTACAGCAACGGTTATGGTATGAACCTAACGCGCCGGACTTTGTTGGGATTTATCAAGTACCCTGCGTTTATTGATGATGTATGGCATACCATCCCACCATTATCTGATACGCGAAGTTTCATAAAAGCCGATCACTGGCGACCGGCTAAAGGGCTTTACAAAGATGATAACGATGTTTTTAATTGGATTATTGCGCCGCTATCACAAAACGACAAAGCATTATTGACTAGCCACTACAAGGTGGATGAGTTTAGGTCTAAAACTCATTATAAGTCTATTGACTCTGCAATAATGGAATTGGCAGATGATATTGCCTATGCAGTTCATGACCTAGAAGATGCGATTGCCACTGAAGTATTAACGTTTGCTGATTGGCAAAACCATGCTCTTATTCAGTTACAAGAACTCAATTCACCTTGGTTAACAACTCATTTAAGTGCAATTACCGCAAGGCTTTTCTCACATCATGAATATGAACGCAAAGACGCCATTGGTGAGTTAGTAAATACATTTATTATCCATGCCTCTTTAGAGGTACAAAATAACGAATTCGAATCAGAGATTTTACAATATACCGTTAGCCTGCCTGATGAGTTTTCAAAAATACTCAATGTGCTCAAACAATTTGTATTCAAGCGTTTAATTCGTGAACCTAAAATGCAACAGGTTGAATTTAAAGGGCAAAACCTGCTTATAGAATTATTTAGCGCTTTTGCTAGCGACCCGATGCGTTTATTACCAGAAACAACTCAAGAGATGTGGTTAAACGCACACAACAATAATGGTAATGCAATGCGGGTGATCTGTGATTACTTATCAGGTATGAGTGACGAGTATGCATATAAAACCTATCAACGATTATTTTTACCCTCAGCCTAACTATTTTTTGAACAGCTAAATATTATGTTCTAAAATTAAGTAGGTTATTTTAGCAAATAACCTACTAATTCTTTATGGATTTTAGCCAATCTGCTTACCTTATGGGCAGCTTGAGACACGAATACTTTGATGAACTTTGTACATCCTGTCAGAGCTTTGTAGGTATTTCTGCTCAATTTGAGCCTATAGTAACGTGGGCTGGTTTTATTAAACATGGATTGAAATAATGCTCAAAAAACACCTGCTTCTTGGTTTATTAGTTGCTAGCCCATTTACAGGCTATGCAGCAGAATCACTTCCTGATCCACTACTTGAAGAACGCGGCATAATCATAAAAGATGCCACTCATTTTGATTGGATCCGACTTAACTCTGGTGAATGGCTCAAAGGTGAGCTCGTTTCAATGTACGATAAGGAGCTCGAATTCGATAGCGACGTACTCGATACCCTGATGATCGACCGCGAAGATGTCTACATGATTATTTCTGAACGTCATCACACAGTTCGTTTTAATGATGGTGAAGAACTCAGCGGCACACTAAATATATCGGGTGGTTATGTAAAAGTAGGTGATGCTCCTGCTAAGTATCGTTATCGTGATTTAGTCTCTATCGCTCCGTCAATTGATAGTGAGCTTAGTGCTTGGACAGTAAAAATATCATTGGGCGCCGACCTATCTCGAGGTAATACTGATCAAACTGAATATTCAGCCAGAGCCGATATCAAACGCAGAACAGCGTCGAGTCGCTTTTTAGCTGAATTTTTAGGGTATCGCACCACCAGCGATGAGCAAGTCACTAAAAATAACATACGAGCAAATGGAACCTTCGACTGGTTTTATACGCAAAAAATGTATTTTCGCCCTATTTTCTTTGAATACTATCGTGACCCATTTCAAAACATTGCCAATAAATACACTGTAGGTGCGGGTGTAGGTTATTACGTAATGGATACCGACAAAATTGAGTGGGACTTTTCAACAGGTCCTGCTTATCAAAAAACAGAGTTTGATACCGTTGCAAATGGTGAAGATAAATCAAATTCTTCAATGTCTTATTTTGTTGGCACTAATTACGAACTGGAAGTAACCAAAAATATCGATTTTAGTTTTAACTATCGATATTTGACAGCCAGTGAAGACACTGGTGGCGATTCACAGTATGCAATGGCAAGCTTTGAAATAGACGTTACTGATGACATTGATTTTGATATTTCATTAGTCTGGGATTATCTATCCGACCCGATAGCCGATGAAAATGGTGTAGTCCCCGAAAAAGAAGATTACAAAATGATTTTCGCACTGGGTATAGATTTATAGCAATTGCTATAAAAACGCCGAGCTTAAGCTCGGCGTTTTTATTATAGTTGAGTAAATATTATCTTATAGCGATTTAACACCCATGTTGTATAAGGTAAAGCCATAAATATCAGCGTATTGATCAATAATTTTACTGGTTGGTGTTCCTGCACCATGACCTGCATTTGTTTCAATACGAATTAGATACGGATTTTGTTTCGCACCTTTTTCTTGTAGCTCAGCCGCAAACTTAAATGAATGCGCAGGCACAACACGGTCGTCATGATCCCCTGTTGTCACTAACGTTGCAGGGTAGCTAACACCTTCTTTAACATTGTGAACTGGCGAGTAGCCTTTTAAGTACTCGAACATTTCTTTACTTTGCTCACTGGTGCCGTAGTCATACGCCCAACCAGCACCGGCAGTAAAGGTGTGATAACGCAACATATCTAATACACCTACAGCAGGTAGTGCTACTTTAAATAGCTCAGGGCGCTGCGTCATAACCGCACCAACTAATAAGCCACCATTAGAGCCACCACGTACCGCTAGGTAATCAGGTGAGCTGAATTGTTTTTCATTAAGGTATTCTGCAGCAGCAATAAAATCGTCAAAAACATTTTGCTTTTTAAGCTGTGTACCATTTACATGCCACTCTTTCCCGTATTCACCACCACCACGAATATTAGCAACAGCATACACGCCACCATGCTCAAGCCAGGCGGCAACAGTTGGGCTATAGCTTGGTGTTAAACTTACATTAAAGCCACCATAGCCATATAAAATTGTTGGATTTTTACCGTTAAGCTCAGTGCCTTTTTTATATGAAATTATCATCGGAACTTTAGTGCCATCTTTAGATGTGTAGAACACTTGTTCAGATGTGTATTGTTCGCTATTAAATTGAGCGCCCGACTTGCGATATACATCAGACTGGCCAGAATCAACATTAAATGAATAGATGTTGCCTGGTGTGGTGTAATTGGTAAATGAATAATAAAGCGTTTCAGCGTCGTGCTTACCGCTAAAGCCATATGCGGTGCCCACACCCGGTAAACGAATGTCACGCACTAGTTTACCTGACTTATCGTACTGTTTTACTTGCGAAATCGCATCAACCATATACTTAGCAAAGAAATAGTCACCGCCTTTTGAAATACTAAGTACATTGTCAGTTTCAGGAATTAAATCTTGCCAATTTTCTGGGCTTGGATCAGCGGCATCAACTGTCACTACACGCATATTTGGCGCATTTAAGTTAGTCACTAAATACAGTTTCGAGCCATCATTATCAATAATTGATGTATCTGAGTCAGTGTTATCTAAAATCTTCACTAACTTGCTGTCAGGCTTAGTTAAATCTTTGATAAACAGTTTATTACCTGATGTTGAAGTACTTGCAGCAATTATTAGGTATCGATTATCACGCGTTACCTCAGCGCCAATATAACGATGTTTCTGTGCTTCTGTACCGCCATAGACTAATTGGTCATCAGCTTGTGCTGTGCCTAACTTGTGATAATAGACCTTATGTTGATCTGTTTTTGCCGACAGCTCACTCCCTTTTGGCTTATCGTAGCTTGAATAATAAAAGCCATCGTTACCAAACCACGAAATACCGCTAAACTTAACATCGACTAATGCCTCTTCAATAGGCTGTTTAGTCGCTGTATCAATAACGATAATTTTACGCCAGTCACTACCACCTTCAGAAATTTGATAAGCAGCTAAACTTCCATCTTCAGTAAAAGTTAAGCCCGACATTGAGGTTGTGCCATCGGCGCTGAAAGTATTTGGATCTAAAAACACTTCAGCTTCAGAGTCACCTTTTTTACGGTAAACCACATACTGATTTTGCAAGCCATCGTTTTTATAAAAGTAAGTGTACTCACCCTCTTTAAATGGCGCTGTGACTTTTTCATAGTTCATCAGCTTTTCAAGAGTGGTTTTAAGCTCATCGCGATAAGGAATATTTTTAAGATAAGAAAAGGTAACGTCATTTTCGGCTTTTACCCATTGCGCCGTTTCTTCGCTCATGTCGTCTTCTAGCCAACGATACGGATCGGCTACCTTCTGGCCGAAGTACTCATCAACAACATTGCCTTTTTTCGTTTCTGGATAATTCACAGCAGCTTTAACCTCTGCAGTTTTTATAGTTTGTTCTGTTTGTGTTGGGGTAGATTCACTACACCCCGTCAGTGCAACCACAATTGCACAAGCAAGCGCTTTTTTAATCATAATAATTTTACTTTTTAGTTATTGTTAACAAAATGAAAGTAAAGTTAATACAAAAGAATGTCTAGTTATTTGCGGTCAAACACAGGAAGCGCTGTAAACCAATGTAAAAACAAAAAACCACGCAATAGCGTGGCCTTTAATTTTTCGCAATAGTAAACACTGTTTGCGTAATTATACTTTTGTTAACCAGCCATGAGTATCTGCTGATTTGCCCCATTGAATATCATTCAATGCTTGGCGTAATTTAGCGACTTTTTCACCTGGTTCACCCGACCCCACTTTAAACTCTTGGTCGTTATGAATAAGCGTGCCAACCGACGTCAGTACCGCAGCGGTACCTGATAATGCAGCTTCAGTGCCCGGCTTAGCAGCTCTTTCAAGTAGCTCAGACACAGTAAAGTTACGCTCAGATACGGTCATACCTAAATCTTTCGCAATCGTTAAAATACTATTACGCGTCACACCGTGTAGGAATGTGCTATCAAGTGCTTTTGTGATGATTTCATCACCATCAATTAGAATAAAGTTCGCAGCACCGGTTTCTTGAACATCGCCACCTGGGCAGAATAAAATTTGGTCAGCTTGATGATCAGAGCGAGCTTGTAAGATTGGACCTAATGCACTTGCATAGTTACCACCACTTTTAACCATACCCATGTGAGGTGCACAGCGCATGCCGTCTTCTTCAAGTAATACACGCAGTGCAGTAGCACCACCTGCAAAGTAATCACCCACTGGCGAAAGTAATACATAAAGCAAGGAACTCATTGACGGCGCAGCGGCTTTACCAATTGCGGCTTCTGTACCAATGTGAGTTGGGCGAATATACATAGACCCCGGCGGTGCTGGTGTTTCGTCTGCATACTCTTTAACAATGTCTTTGATCATTTGCTCAAGCATGCTTTCGTCAAAGTCAGGTAAGTTTAGTAACTTAGAGCTTTGCTTCATACGAGCAATGTTAGCATCCATACGAAAGATATAGACCGAGCCATCTTCGTGACGAAACGCTTTTAATCCTTCAAAACAGGTGCTTGAGTAATGTAATACGTGTGCACCCGCATGTAATTCGATTTTATCAGATGGGACCAGCGCGCTTTCACTCCATGAGTTATCAGCAAAACGTGCTTGGATCATTTGTGGCATAAATACAGTACCAAATGCGGCCATTGTTGTTCTCTCTTGTTTGGACTACTTTTGCCCCATTGTATGCTAATCCATCCCTGTTTAACCATAGCAAACTAGTGCCTTTTCTCGATAAAAACGATAAAAAAACGTTCGCCTGGTATAAAAAATGCGCAACCCATGTGCGCATTGTTTAATGATAATTATTTATACGCTTACTAAGCGAAATTACCTGTAGTTCATTTTTGCTGTGAGGCGATTAAAAAAGCCCGGGAAAAAACGCTTTATAGTCGGTGCTAAACCACTTATTCCTTCACCAATAACAACTTCATCTTTCTCGGCTTCAATGGCTTTAATCATTTTTGCAGCCGCTTTTGCCACATCCATGCCGTTTTCGATTGATTCCTCTGGCTTATTTTGCGGTTTACCTTGGCCATCTAACGAATTATGCGCAATTGCAGTTTTAATTGAACCTGGGCAAATGGTTAAACATTTTATATTTTTGTCGGCTAACTCTGCTCTTAAGCAATCCATAAAACCCACTACCGCGTATTTAGAACCCGAATAACCTGTTCTGAACTTTGAACCGACTTTACCCGCTACACTGCTAATTGAAACGACCATGCCCATACCCTGTTCAACCATTTGCGGTACTACCGCTTTGGTTAAAGCTATTAAACCAAAATAGTTCACTTCCATCAGTTGGCGATAAACCGTAAATTCATTCTCTAAAAATAAACTACGCTGCGACACCCCACCGTTATTGATAAGCACATCAATGCGGCCAATTCGCTCAATCACTGCGGGCATATCTTCAAGTAAGGCTTCGGGTTTTGCCAAATCTAGGGCAACCACATGATGATTGCCACCGAGCCTTGTATTTAGAGCGTTGAGTTTTTCTTCATTACGAGCAGACAATATCAGTACTGCGTCCTTTGCAGCTAATTGCTCACAAAGTGCTTCACCAATTCCAGAAGATGCCCCAGTTACCCAAACTGTTTTACCATTTAATTGCATATGTGTTCCTTTTTATTGTTGTTATGCTTTGTTAGGGCCTGCATGTTGTTCGATATGTTCAGCAATATCTTTATAAAAACCAAGCATAATCAATAACTCAGCTAATACAAATAAAGGCCCTATTACTAAACCAATTAAATCATCAACAAAGGCTGGCTTTTTACCTTCAAAATAATGGCCAATAAACTGAAATACCCAACCTACAACAAAACTACCAATACTTACCGCTAGCCATAATTCCACGTCAAGTGACACCACGGGCTCAGCGGCAATGCTCAACAAACTTAAGCATACAGCCATAATTAACCCCATTGATAAACTTAGCATCAAGTAATAAAGACAGCTAAGTACAATCACCACTGTTGCCAAGGAGATAACAGCAGGCTCTGAAATAAGCGTGACGCGTTGCAATAAACAAATAATCGCAAATACAATTAATGGGATGCCAATAAAATGGGTGTAAATATTACGTTTAGAGCGGTGATAGAGAGCGTAATTTGTCAGTTGTTGTTTTAAAGTTTTCATTATTTTTCCTGCCAAAACTGTGTTCAAAACTCAGATTAGCAGAAAATTCACCGTCAAGAATGTCAACTAACCGACATTTCAAAATGGCTATATTAAACTCACACATTAAACCAGCGCATCAATAACTTTGCCTTTTTCAGCTTCTGGTTGCATATCCATGCGTTCGCGTCCTTTTTGATATTCTTCATCAAGCATCGCTTGCAGCTCATTCATTTTTTCTTGCAGCGCTTTGGTGTCGGCACCTTGTTGCTGCATTTGTTCGGCAAGTTTTTCTATTTGCGCTTTTATTTCGTCAATTTTCTCTTTATCAACCCCGAGTCGCTGATAAACCAAGGCTTCTTGCGCCTGTGCTAAAAAAGAACTGGGCTCAGACTGCTTTTGTAAAAGTTGCTGTGCTGAAGATGCAGGCGTATGCATGGCCTTCACATCATCGATGCGGGTTGTTTGCGACAGCTTAGCAGCAGCCGAAGCGTGATAAGGGTTATATTGATTATGAAATGTTATTGCCACAAGTTATCTTCCGTTTAAGCTTCATTACAACTTTGTAGCAATTTTAGTTCCAAACTAGCATTGAGATTGTAATTTTTCGATGTCAATTACTTCAATTGATTGATATTTAAGATTAATAATTGAATCAGCTTGTAGGGATTGTAATATTTGATTAATGGTTTGCCGTGTTAAATAGGTCATATCGGCAAGTTGTTGCTGGGTAAGCGGCAAACACCTTTGGAGTGACGACTGATAAAGCATACATAACCGCTTACTCACCTTTTGCTTTGCTGTAAGGAGTGCGTGATCTTCTAAGGAGTCAAACAGGCTTCGCACTTTATCGGTAAGCAACAGCCCAAAATCATGCCAATAAGCGGGATGCTCTTGTAATAACTGAGTTAATGCCCGCTCAGGCACGTGTAGTAGCCGTACCGCAGTTTGTGCATACACATCGTGGGTGCGATGACCGCCATCAAACAAAGCAACCTCACCGAACCACATCGCACTGGTTACAAAACTAAGCACCGCTTCTTTGCCTTGGCTATTAACCCCAGAAACTCTAAGCACGCCATTAATAACACAATACAGACCGGTATTTTCATCACCACGCAAAAACAATGCATCACCTGCCTTTAAGGTGATTAATTTAGCATGTTTAACTAGCTTGTCTTTAAATAATTGTGTGCGATTTTTAAACCATTTGTCTTGGTTAATTACCGAAAGATCTTGTTCATTCAAGTGGTTATACTTTACATTGATTAAATAATTAGTAACTAATAATAAAAGGATACGGGATGTTAAACAAACTACTTTCGACCAGCCTACTTCTCAGTGCGATTTCGACCCCTGCATTTGCTAGTGATATTAATACTGAACTTAAGTCTGCCAATAAAAGCGTCAGCGAAAAGGTCATTAAATGGCGCCGTCATTTACACCAATATCCAGAGCTTAGTAACCGTGAGTTTGAAACAGCCAAATACGTGGCTAAGCATTTACGTTCATTAGGCCTTGAGGTTCAAACAGGTGTAGCTCATACCGGTGTTGTTGCCAAACTTAAAGGGGGCAAAAAAGGCCCGCTTATTGCCCTGCGTGCTGATATGGATGCACTCCCTGTGAAAGAGCAAGTAGACTTACCTTTCGCGTCAACGCAAACAACAGAGTACAAAGGCAATACCGTTGGCGTAATGCATGCCTGTGGTCATGATAACCATGTGGCTATTTTAATGGCAGCCGCTGAGTCTTTAGTAAAAATTAAAGAAGAGCTCGCGGGTGATATTCTGTTTGTCTTCCAACCTGCTGAAGAAGGTGCACCAGATGGCGAAGAAGGTGGTGCTGAGCTTATGCTTAAAGAAGGCTTATTTAAAGAAAAGCCAGAAGCCGTGTTTGGTTTACACGTAACCAGCTCACTTAATACCGGACAAATTGGTTTTCGTGAAGGGCCGCTAATGGCCAGCGCCGACAAGTTTACAATCACAGTAAAAGGCCGCCAAACTCACGGCTCACGTCCTTGGAATGGGGTTGACCCAATTGTAGCTTCATCACAAATTATTATGGCAACACAAACCATCGCTTCTCGCCAAGTTGATGTGACCAAAGCGCCTTCTGTGGTTTCATTTGGTGCCATTAATGGCGGTGTGCGTAACAACATCATCCCTGATGAAGTTGAAATGGTGGGCACAATTCGTACCTTTGACCAAGAAATGCGTGCTGACATAAAAAAACGTTTAGCTAAAACCGCTGAGATGGTAGCTGAATCAGGTGGCGCAGAAGCACATGTTCACATTGACCATGGTTACCCAGTAACAGTGAACGATGTTGAATTAACCAAGAAAATGACACCAACACTTGCTGGTGTAGTTGGTAAAGAAAACCTGATCACAACACCACTTATCACAGGTGCCGAAGACTTTAGTTACTACGCCTTAGAAACACCAGGCATGTTCTTTTTCTTAGGTGTCACACCAAAAGGTCAAGATGCAGTTACAGCACCTAGTAACCACTCACCACACTTTTTTGCAGACGAAAAAGCTTTACAGCTTGGTGTAAACGCAATGACGCAATTAGTGGTTGATTACCTAAAATAATAATAATTTTCTTACCGGCGGGTGACATCACTACCCGCCCTATTTTCTTAGCTGTTCAGCATCAATAAAGTTCATTTTGCTAGGGTTAGATTACTATAAACAGGTAAGGAAGCCCCATGACATCTGAATACTTTCATTTTTTAAGCATTATCGGTGTAGCGTTTTTTGCTATTTCTGGCACCTTGCTGGGCCATGAAAAAAGTGTCGGTGGTTTTGGTGTGGTGGTTGTTGCCACAGTCACAGCCCTTGGGGGTGGAACACTTCGAGACATATTGCTTAACAAACCAGTATTTTGGATAGCTCAGCCCGATTATTTGTACGCAACTTATATAGCCATATTCGCCTCTATTTTATCTATTCGTCACTTACCCGATTTAAGTAACACCACCATGCTATTAATGGATGCTGTAGGGATGGCGATTTTCAACATTATCGGTATCGAAAAGGCACTGATTGGCGGCGCAGATATGGTTGTAGCCATCACCATGGGTATGACCACAGGTATTTTTGGTGGCCTGATGCGTGATGTGATCTGCCGAGAAGTGCCTTTAGTAATGGGCGAAGAACTTTATTCAACCGCTTGCTTATCTGGCGGATTAACTTACGCGGCTTTATTCACCCTTGAGGTGAGTTATATTTGGTGCATTCTTGGCGCATTTGCTGTGACGGTATGTTTAAGATTAGGCGCCATACACTTTGGCTGGCAACCTAATCTGTTTCGTAAAAGCAGCTTTAAACGCTCTTAGCAAGTCATATAAATACAGCCATCGAGTGGCATGTCCTCTGGATACTGGGTTTGTATAAAACCCAGTTTTTCATAGGCTGTTTTAGCAAGGGTATTGTGGGTATACACAAACAAAGACAAGCTATCGCACTGCAACTGCTGTTTGCCCTGCTCTCCTAGTAAGTTTATCAGCACTTTTGCAAGACCTTTACCACGCTCGCTTGGCGCGATAACTAGCCGCCCTAAATGGCAACGCCCTTCGCGTAAATAGTATTGCCCAAACCCTAACATGCGGCCTTCGTCATTAACCAGCGCGTAAGAATTCAGCTTATCTAGGTTTAAATCGTTTTTAAAGCTTTGCGTATCAAATGGATAACTAAAAAATGGCCCAGACCAAATACGCAGTTCTGCCTCTGTGTTAAACCAACCCATTAACTCGTTGAGTTGCTCACTCGTTACTTTAACTAGCTTCATGTTTTAATCTATCGTATAAACCTGATGCACGAGTAACAGATTTATTCATCGCCATAAGCAATACATTTTTATCGGCCACCAGCTCAAATGTGGTTTTCGCACGGGTGATCCCCGTATAGACCAATTGCCTGTTAATGCCCTGATTAGCCTGTTTTATTGGTGGTAAAATCATTGCAGTGTAAGCAAATTCAGAGCCCTGCGACTTATGAATTGTCATGGCATACACTTTATCGTGAGCAGGTAAACGTGCAGGCGAAAAGGCGCGAATATTTTCTTGTTCATCAACAAACATGGCTTTTAACTGACCTTGCTCATCATGCATTAAAATACCTATGTCGCCATTAAACAGTTTTAGCTGATAGTCGTTTTGACTGATCATAATTGGCATACCCACATAATGCCTTTGATATGGCGAAATTAAACCTTGTTGAGCCAGTGCTTTTTCAATACGCTGATTAAGGCTATTTACACCGTAATCTCCCTCTCTGACGGCAGCTAGTAACTGATAATGCGCAAATGCTTTATGCACACTGGCAACACTTGCCCCTTGCTGTATAAGTTGCAAATAATCGTGGTATTGCAACGCCGCTTGTTGCACAAACTGCTCTATCGGTTTACTAATTACGCTGTAATTAAGTTTAAGGTCTTTAAAGCCACCTTGATTAATCGTTTGCTCTACATAGCCCAGTAAGCCTGTGTTATTGGTATTTACAGCTTGTGCTAATTGACCAATGCCGCTGCTGCCATCAAAACGATAACTTTGCTGTAAAAACGCAATACAATCGTTAAGTACAAAATGACTGCTCGCCGCAGGTATCTCGCTCTGATTATTAAAACAAACGCGATTAAGCTGCGCTGCTCTTTCACTGCTGTAATCTGGCATTTTGCCAAGCTCTAACCCTTGGCAGAGGTCGCTAAGAATACTGCCCGTATCAACCGAGGCTAATTGGTCTTTATCACCCAGTAAAATAAGCCTTGCATGGCTCGGTAATGCCTCGATGAGTTTTGCCATAAGTGACAAATCAACCATCGATGCTTCATCAATGATCAGTACATCTAAATGCAGTGGGTTACGCTTATTATGGCGAAACTTATTGGTATGCGGAATAACGCCCAGTAAACGGTGAATCGTTTGCGCACTCTCAGGAATAAGTGGCGCGATATTATTAGGGATCATACTGAGCTTTTGCTTTGCCCCTAAAATCGACTCGGTTAAACGAGCTGCCGCTTTGCCTGTCGGTGCAACCAGCTTAATTGTTAGCGGCGCACTGACATACAAAGATTGTAAAATAGCTAGTAGCTTAGTTACCGTGGTGGTTTTACCGGTACCCGGGCCGCCTGTGATCACACTAAAGCCTTTTGTTGCAGCAATTGCACAGGCTACTTTTTGCCAGTTTAATGTTTTAATAGGATCGCTTGGGTTGGGTGTATGCTCACTGCTAGGAAAATACACCTCAAGTAATGCTGTTAATGCGGCTTCATCAAGGGTGAGTTCTTTCGTTGCTAAATGATGTAAACGCGAAGCCAGTGTGGTTTCGTACTCTGCCAATCGAGCAAAATAAAGTTTATTCGCAAACAATAGCAGTGGTTTGTCGTTCCCTACACACTCAGCATTAATTAGTTTATTAACGGCATCAGAAAGGCCAAATTCTGTCGCAAACGGGGTTAAAACCTCAGGGGCTGCAATGCTGGCATCAGCTAAGCTTTGCTGTTTAATTTCAAACGGATTTTGCCAGTTTATATTCACGAGCTCCAAGCAGCTGTGCTGACTTTGCTGCGCTGCCGCAAGCAATAAAATCAGGTAAAAAACCTCACTGTGCGCTGCTTTGTTATTCTCTATCAGTGTTTGTGAACCGGTTACAGTCTCTGTGCCAGTCAATAGCTCTGCGAGTTTCACATCAACTAAGCGAATACGTTTTGCCTCAAGTAAATAACTCAGTAACGGCTGTGTTTTAAGTTCTGTGGCAGGCAGCGCTGAATCACTTTGGGCATGTTGTGCTGGCTGCTTATTCATTGGCTCGTTTGGCTCATGGTCATCAAAGCCGAATGTCAGTTGACTCATAGCATGGCTCCTTGTGCGAATAAACTATCCAGCTCAGTTATTTGCTGTTTTGTTAGCTGATTGAAATACACCCCTTGCCCTTCGCTCATACCACGTAAGAAGGTATAGTAAACACCCCCTAAATGCGTGTCGCTATCGTAATCATGAATACGTTGTTTTAATAAGCGGTGCAATGCCACGGTATATATCAAATACTGCAAATGATACTGGTGACTGGTCATGGCCTGTTCTAGTTGCTCATGGTGGTAATCAGCCGCACTATTGCCTAAAAAGTTCGATTTATAATCAAGAATATAATACTTACCCTGCCAGCAAAATATTAAATCGATAAAGCCTTTTAGTAAGCCTTGCACCTCACTAAAATCAAGCTGCCCGGGTAAGTTAAAGTGTTTTACTAACACTTGGTTAAGCTTATCGCTTGAGAGCGATAACAGCGGTAAGTTAAATTCCATTTCGACTAAACAGGTATCGGGCTCAAGTACTGATAAACTAAGCCCTTTATCGTTTAATGGGCAATTCAGTGCAGCAAGGATCCACTGCTCGGTCATTTCCTGCCAACTATCGTCAATATGGTATTTTTCGAATAACGTTTTGATCACTTTATCTAGTGCGTGGCCGTCTTGCTCAGTGGCTGGACGCTTTAACGCATAAGGGTCAGTAACGTCTAATTGCTCAAATATTTCATGCAAACAACTACCCGGCTTTGCCCCTTTAGGGAAGCTGTAAGGTGTTAAAGCATTGGCATTTTGGGCTAAAAACTCATCTTTTTCGTGGTCTTCATCACTGCGGCCAAGTTCAATATGTTCAGTATGCTTTTTCAGCGTTAAGCTACTAAAGCTGGTTGAGCGCCAATCACGCTGAATGTCTGCTTTAACAGTATTAACTTGATAGGCTTGCTCACTGTCTGCACCAGCAAATGTTAACTTTTCAAGCTCATCTGCTTGGCTAAACACCTCATAGTGCATGTGCGCAGAGCCTTCACAAAATTGTTGTAACAACGCGCGCCATTCATCGCCCGATTTAATCTCTAACCCTGCAAATAATACGTGGCCAATGCTGGTACTTTGAATTCCAGGGCGAGCACTACGACCTTGGGCAATGTTATACATACCCACAGAGCAAAAATGCACGGCACGAGTCAATGCCACATAGAGCAAGCGTAAATCTTCAGCCAAGCGCTCTTGCTCTGCTTTTTGCATTGCGTCGTCACTTTTAGCAAGGTCATAAATCAGCTTACCGTCTTTATGGTAAAGGGCTTCTTTGCTTTCGCGATAACCACAGGCAAACGGCATGAATACAATCGGGTACTCTAAGCCTTTTGAGGCGTGCATGGTGACAATTTTCACCAAATTTGCATCGCTTTCTAGGCGTACTTGCACCGCTTCACCATCTTGTTGACTAACTTTTTGTGCAAACCAACGCAGCAATCTGTGGGTGCCCTCAAGCTCGATTTGCTTTTGCTGTAAGATTTCCCCTAAATGGCGGAAATCGGTGAGCCAGCGCTCAACGTTGTAACCTAAGCCTTGCCAACGCGCTGCGAGCTGGTTATGGCTTAATAAACGCTCAAGCATCGCCATAGCGCCTTGTTTATGCCAAATATGAGCGAGCTGAGCAAAAAAGTTTAAATGTTCTTGCCACGCACTTTCATTTTCGTGAAGCTGATAAATGCGGTTGTAGCTTAAGCAAAACAATGGCCCGGCAAGTACACCGCGCAGTAATGATTCATCATACTGACCATGCAATGCCGTTAAAAAGTTCAGTAAATGATGACTAAGCTCTTGGTTAAAAACACTATCACGCGATAAATACACACTGGCAATGGCGGCTTCTGCCAGTGCAGTTTTCATCAGCTGTGCTTCGTTTCGGTCACGCACTAACACACAGATATCAGCGGCGGTAAGAGGTTTTCCTGCAATGGTTGCAGCGCCTGCATCAGCTTGCTTGAGTAGCTCGGTGATTTTTTTCGTATATTGCAAAGCCAACGCTTGTTGAGCCATCCCTTTGCTGGTTGGCTTGTTGTTGGCTTCGGCGTATTCATCAACAAAAACCGAAAATTCAAATGCACTTGGCATTTCACCGTTTATTAAAAACGCTTTGTCTTGCCGTTTTCCCTTCGCATTAACCTTTTGAAATGGGATTGCGTCGTTATAAATAAAGCTATTGTCATTTTTAGAAAATAAGCGGTTTACGCTATCAACAACCCCTTCACTTGAGCGATAGTTGGTATCTAGGGTGTATTGCTTGTCTTTTGCTACGGCTTGTTTTGCGCCAATGTAAGTAAAAATATCTGCACCACGGAAACCATAAATTGCCTGTTTTGGGTCACCTATCATGGCAAGGGTGGTGTTTTTAATGCCATAAATACGGCTAAAAATACCATATTGAACTGGGTCGGTATCTTGGAATTCGTCAATCATGGCAACTGGAAATAAAGCCGCAATTTTTTCACTTAATGCTTGGCCTTGCTCACTTAAAAGCGCCTGATGCAAGTTACTCAGTAAGTCATCTGGAGTAATAACACCTTGTTCTTGCTTGCGTTTAACTAGTGCATTTGCGACCCATTTAGCTGCGTATTGCACTATCGCAATATTCAATCCGTTATTGATAAGGCTACTAAGTTGCGCCATTTCATCAAACCGAGCCAGCATTTCGTGACTGAGTAAGCTACCGTTTTTCTTATAATTTGCAGGGTCGCTTAAATTCTCTGTGCTCCACACTTCAAACGAGTATTTATTGGTACCAAATACAAAAAACAACTCGTCATTGTTTAAGTATTCTTCAAGCGCTGCAAGGCTGTTTTTTCGCCCTGGGGTTTTTGAGCCACTTAAATCAGACGCTTTTACAGCATTAATAAACTCACTCTCACGGCACGCCTTTTTAAATGCCGGGACTTTTGCCACAAAGTTATCGCGTGCTTGCCATATTTCATCAAGGTCATACTCGGGGGTGATTGTTGCCCCTTGTTTATTGAGTAAACTCACTACCTGTGAATACAGTGACGCAGGCACTGGGAAAATATCGGTAATTGCTTGCGTGCGCTCTTTTGATTGTGGGTAAACAAAAGCACGCCAAAAGTCATTAAGGGTTTCTTGAATAAGCTCACGCTCATCTAAAATAAACTCTAAGTTAAACGCCACCCCTGACTCAAAAGCATGTTGTTTCAGCATTCGCTGACAAAAGCCATGAATGGTGAATATAGCGGCTTCATCCATCGACTTTGCCGCAGCGTCTAGCAAATCAAATGCGGCGTGTTTGTCAGTTACCTCGTCAATTACTTGCTCAATCAGCTCATCATCGGGCTCTTTGCCAAGCAGAGCATCTCTGGCATTGATTATACGCGCTCGCACACGGTCTTTAATTTCTTGGGTGGCGGCCTCAGTGAAGGTCACCACTAGGATTTGCTCAACACTAAGCGGCGTATTTAATGCTTCATCTTCCCCGGTCGCTTTTTGTAAGCCCAACAAATACCGTAAATACAAACCTGTGATTGTATAGGTTTTACCTGTACCGGCACTGGCTTCAATAAGGCTTTGCCCACACAGCGCCATACTCATTGGATTAAGCGTTTGCATGATCGGCCTCCTGTGCTAATTCAACGAGTGGCGATAACAGCAGCTCGCTCCATTTTATAAACTCTTCTTCACAGTCTTTAAGGCTCTTTATGGTTAAACGAATATACGGATTTTCACCCTCACCCATGCCTATGTATTGCGGTGCGAATTTATTGTTTGCTTTGACCATATCTTTATCTGTTTTTATATACTCGTAACCACTGACCGGAAAGAACGCCACTGGGCGAGTTAAAAGCGTTTCATAAAGCGAGAACCAATCGTTTAAATACTTGCGGGCATCGTTTTCTGACAAGGGTGAAAAACTAATTTGCTTGTCTAAGCCAAGAATAAGGGTTTCAACTGGCTGACCCATTATTTGCGCCGCTAAATGATGCACAAAGCCACGAATAACATCTTTTGCTTTAATACTGGCGGTGCGATAAAACACCTGTTTTTGACCATAAATATGATTTAACCAACCTTCCAGTGTGGTATTGGCAATTTTAATATTTACTTCAACGGGTAATGCTTCATCACCTTGAATATGTGCTTTCACTTGCCCTGCAAGCGCATCAACTCGGTGCTGCATACTTTCAAATACAAGATCGCCAACATGGGCTTGGGGTAACTCACCGCGCTGCATTATTTGCGCTTGGTTCAGAGGAATTTCTTGAATGCTGGCTTCGAGAATTTCGTCTAGGTAAAAGTAGCGACGTAATGCGTCTAAACTAAATGGCTCTTCATCTTTTGCAATATCGTTAAATTGCGGTAAGCGTAAACCCAAACTTTGCTGATAAAAGCTCTCGTGCGGCTGGCAAATACTGCGAATAAACTGAGTTAACTCAACACTGCTTTCTGGCTGGACACTAAGCGCTTGCTGAGGTTCAGGATTAACAGCTTGAGTTGGCATCCACACAGGGTTATAGCTGTGTAATTGTGTGGCTAACGGTTTGTTTGCTTTTTGCTCGTCATCAGTTTGGCTTTTATTACCTTCTTTGTTAGTGGTCAGATAATAAGCTGGGTTAAATGGCTGTAAGTGCTGATAATTAATCAGCGCCTCTGGTAGCTTTAAGTGAGTGTCTTGATCAGCAAACTCAAAGCTACGGGCTATGTATTCCAAAAGCTCGCTCACTAAGGTTGAGGGCATTCTTGGTTGGTTATCAAAGCAAGAACGGCCAATATAACTGATGTATAAATTCTCACGGGCACTTAAAATCGCTTCTAAAAACAGGTAACGGTCGTCGAGCTTACGAGAGCGGTCGCCTTTTTGGCGTTTTGAGAAAGGCACTAAGTCAAAACCAATTGGCTGAACGGTACGCGGGTAATCTGCATCATTTAAACCTAGCATGCACACCACTTTAAATGGCACCGCACGCATTGGCATCAACGTACAAAAGTTAACTTGCCCCACTAAAAAGCGCTGCCCTACGCCTTTTTCTTGAATACCTTGTTTTACAAGGTAACTAACAATGCGCTGCGAAACAGCTTGTTGGTAATCGCCATTGTCATAATGCTTAATCAGTGTATCGAGCACTTTTTGCAGCACTAATAAATCCCAGCTTTGTTCGCCTTCATCGCTGTACACATCGTTTAATAATTCTTTTAGAATTTCTGCTTTTTCGTTAAGTGGTGCATCAGCTTGCAGCTTGGCTTTATAACGGGCCAGTACATCAATAAATTCAATGAGTTTATTTAAGGTATTTAATGCCATGCCCTCAACTTCATCGGCACTGTAAATCCCCGAAAACGGCAATTGTTCATCACGTTGCGCAACGCCAAGTAACAAGCGGTTTAGGCCATGTTGCCAAGTGTTTAAATCTATTGCGGGTAAGCCAAAACTGTCTTTGTGGGCGGCATCTAAGCCCCATTTAACGCCAACGCGTTCAAGCCAAAAACCAATTTGCTCATATTCATGGGCTTCGAGGTTAAACTTCTCGGCAATTTGTGTGACTTGCAGTAAATCAAGAATGTCAGACACACCAAAGCGTGAGTATGGTAAGTCAGCTAAACTAGCAAACGAACTAAGCACGGGCTTTTCTTGCTCTATGGCTAAATCGGCTAACGCATAAGGGATAAAGCGTCGTCCTTCTGCACCACCAAACACTGCCTCAATATACGGGCTGTATGTGCCAACATCCGGCATCATTACAATAATATCTTTTGGTGTTAGCGCTTTATTTTCATTGAATAAATTGAGTAAGTAATCATGTAGTCGTTCGACTTCGCGTAGTGGCGTGTGACAATCACTCAGCACAATACTGGTGTCATCTGCCTGAATTGGCAGTTTGCCTTCGTCATTAATAAACCATTCTTTATCAGGCGTAAGTGATTCGCCCTTAAAGGCTAATTGGTAAATT
Source organism: Pseudoalteromonas sp. APAL1 (assembly GCF_021532475.1). Classification (NCBI taxonomy): domain Bacteria; kingdom Pseudomonadati; phylum Pseudomonadota; class Gammaproteobacteria; order Alteromonadales; family Pseudoalteromonadaceae; genus Pseudoalteromonas; species Pseudoalteromonas sp. APAL1. The sequence goes on from NZ_JAKGAW010000021.1 coordinate 64,326, forward strand.
TCGGACTGTATTTGCGATAGCAAGCTTTGATCAAAATCGTTATCGAACCCGTCAAGCCACTGCGCATCCAGTTGTAGTAACTGCTCAAAATAGTCTCGGCCTAATTTACCCCACGACGAGAGTAATGGGTTACCAATAAAAAAGTACTCGTGATCAGGGTTTTTCGCGCTGTCTTCAAGCGCTTGTAACTGCGGGCGTTTGGCATATTTAGCAGCAATCTTGGCTGCTGTTTTTTCATCGAGTGTGTCGCCCCAGTAATGTTCACTTGGGTTAAAGAAAAACAAAAACACCTGCGTTTTTTTCGCAATGGCCTGAAATACTTCAAGCTGGCTACTCGCAATTGCAGAAATACCAAATAAGCTAATACGCTCAGGTAATTGGCTTGCGTCCATTTTTTCAAGGGCTGCAAGGAGTTTGTCTTGCATATTGGCGCGGTGATATTGGCTTTGCCCAAGTTCTTTACTGTGCGCCACCAGCTTACGCCAGAGATCTGGCTGCCATGGCGCAATGCCTACATCAACATCATCAAGTTCATCGATGCCCTGCTCCCAAGTGGCAATCCAATTAGGGCGATACATTAAGTATTGGTCATAAACGTCGGCAATTTTCTCGCACAAGGCAAAGGTTTTTTGCCCCTCACTGTCACCATCTAAATAGGTTTTCAGTGGTAAATACAGCGGCTCATCAATGCAGTTTGGTAAAATCGCAAACAGCTTCCAAGCAAGGTTAGCTTTGTTATACGGTGATTCACTGGGTACATCAGGCAATAATTGTTGGTAAAGCTGCCAAATAAAACTCGAAGGCAGCGGAAAATCAACCTGAGCGGCAATCCCTAAGTGTTCACTTAAACCTATTTTTAGCCACTGCGACATACCCGGTGACTGCACAAGCACAATTTCTTTTTTAAAGGGGCTCGTTAATGGATTAACTTTAAGAAGAGCGTGAAACCGCGCTTGCAGTGCTTCCATGCGATTTGATTGAATTATATTCAGCACTTTACACTGTCCTTGCTTGAAACTAACTAATTGACACAGTGTAAGATATTTTAATTAGATGGGATAGAGAGAAATACCCGCAAACAAGGCTTATTCCATGATTGCGGGTATGAGCTGCGGGCATGTGTTAAATATATGCGCAGCTGGCAATATTTACTGGTATGGGCTTATCGTCGATAACGCGAACTCTGTGTGCATTATCTCATCACCCTTGATACCTTTAAGCGCAATACGAATGGTAGGGTCTGCTTTTTGCCAATCGATTGTTAAATCGCCGTAGTTAACCTCATGAGTGTAATCACCAACACGGTGTTTATTAGGGCTAACATCTTTCCACTTTTCTGTAAGCCCCGAGCTGGTCATTTCATATAAAGGATAATCTAGGTTTTGTTGATACTTAGACAGCTCACCCCAGTGAGTATCACCACTGACAATAATCACACCGTTTACTTTATGCTTTTTAATAAGCGCAAATAAACGCTCACGATCAGCCGGATAATTAGCCCATGACTCCCAACCAGTAAAATCAGCTAATAGCTGCAAGCTTGAGGCAATGATTTTTATCTTTTCATCTGACTTAAGCTCTTGTTCAAGCCATTGCCATTGGCTTTCGCCAAGCATAGAGGCGTTTTTATCAGTTGTTGGGCTATAAGGCCCTTGTTTTGCAGGTTTTCGTTCAAGTTGATAGGTCATCGCCGATACGTGATTCAACGGTGTGCGATTAAAACGCAGATCAGGCATGATCACCTTTACTGTTTGCTCACCTTCACCGTACGTGTAAGAAGTGTAAATACCATCTTCACGAGTTCTACGAGCAGAATCCGCAGGCTCTTGCCAAAAGTCGAGCATGATTTTTCGTGATTGCTGTTTTTTGGGGTATTCGCTGCCAGCGTCATTTTCGCCATAATCATGGTCATCCCACATGGCAATGATTGGCGTATTCGCACGTAATGTTTTAAAGCCCGGCTTTTGCCCTAAACGTTGATATTTATCAGCAAGTACCGACATATCTTCGGTATCACCATAAATGTTATCGCCAAGGAACATAAATAAATCGGCTTGCTCTTTGTTGATAGCATCAAAAATCGGAATAGCCTTGTCTTGATGACCACATGAGCCAAACAAAATTTTACTTGGCGCGGCAATCGCACTCACACTACTAACGAGCATTAACCCAGATAAGGCGCTTTTAAACAAACTAAAAGTTAAACTCATTTTAAAATCTCCTTAATTGGCGCGGCCATTTTCGGGTTAACTTGCTGACTGTTAACGCCTAAAATATTCAGCACAGTTGCCGCTACTTGCGCTTGTTTGAGCTCATTGCTTGGCTTAATTAAGCCTGTTGCTTTTATATCTGGGCCAATCGCTGCTAACCAAATATGCTCAGAGCCAACAATGCCGTTTGGAAAACGCTGCTTTCCTTGCTCCGAACGTGCCAAAGCACGCTTCGAACTATGATGCTGCCAATCATCAGCATGACTGCCACGGCCATGGTCGGTCGTGATGATCAATGTGGTATTGTCTTTATAGCCCGGTGTTTGTTGAATTGTTTGCCAAAGGTCACGGATAAACGCATCGCTTTGTTTAGCCGATTTTAAATAGGCATCGTATTTACCGTTATGAGCAAAGTCATCGGTTTCACCCAAGCTAATAACCAGCAAACGCGGCTGTTTATTTAATAAATATTGTTTGGCAAATCGGTAGGTAAAGCTGTCGAGACGCACATTATGCCAAGGGCTTGGGATCTCGCTTTGCATTTGGTTTAGCAGAGTCACTTCCTTTGACTTCACCGCATCAAAAGTTTCAAAGCCAGCATTAACAAACACTCCACTGCGCTCACGATTTACAATATAAGGAAACACATCCCAGCTACCAAAAAGCGCGGTTTTACCTTTAAACTCTGGCTGAGAATTTAAACTCTCTAAAATGGTTTTATTCGGGTTAGGCACTTTATCGTTGCTATCGATATTTTCGTCTACTATGCCGGTTAAAATTTCACTGTAACCTGGGTATGAGAAATACCACGGGTTGCTTACCGACATGAATGAGCCTTGAGTTCTATCGCCAATCAAAACGCCTTGCTTTGCCAATGTTTCACTAAAAAATGGCATTAACGCTTGAGTTCGCTGTGCTTGGTCATCTCGCCAAAAAAGCGCCTTTAGTTCATCTGTATTTGCAACAAAATCAGTGTTATCAATAAGGTTCTCATCTGCCCCTGAGAACACTTCTTGCCAGCGAAGCCCATCAAGAGTAACAAGCACAACATTGTCGGCAGCTTTACAGCTTATACTTAAAAGTGATGCTGCCACCACCGCCGTGGCTAAAATTATTTTTTTCATATCTCACCTGCAAAAAAGCCCATCAAAGATGGGCTGTTTAAACGTTAGCTTATTGCTTAAAACTGCGCTGTAAGTGTTAGAGCTGCGGTACGTGGTGCACCAATAAAGTAGGTTGAACCATTACCAGTACCACCCGCTAGATAAGATTTATCAAACAGGTTATTCACCACAAATGCAAGGTCGAGTGATTTAAACACACCCGAATCAAGACTCGTGTTATAACCTATGTTTAAATCAACCAAGGTATAACCATCAACTTTGTTACGTGAACGGGTTTGTTCATCAGTCCATGCACCTAAACGCTCACCTGTGTATTTAGCTGATAAACCAAAGCGGAAATCACCACTGTAATAATCTGCTGATACCACAAATAAATCTTGTGCTGAGTCAATCACTTCATCACCCGCTTTAAAGCTTGCAGATGCTTCATCAAGTAACTCACCATCGCCGTTATATGCACTTGGATCGTTCGATTGATACTCAGAGTTATTGTAGGTATACGATGTGTAAAGGTTCCATTTGTCAGTCAGCATATAACTTGCAGAAAGCTCCACACCTGTTGACTCAATACCACCTACGTTGATGTAAGAACCGTTCGTGCCAATCGTGTAGTCAATACCATCGGTATCACTGCCCGGGGCAATAAAGGTAATACGGTTATCAAATTCAATGCTGTAAGCCGTTGCCGTTAAACGTAAACGGTCATCACTGTAACGCACACCTAGGTCGATGTTTTCAGCTGTTTCAGGTTCAATTTCGGTCAGTGTTGATGAATCGCGTTCAAGTACGCCATCTTTAATTGCCGCAAAGTTTTCGCTGTAGCTGGTAAATAACTCTGTGCTTGCAGATAGCTGATACAACACCCCGCCGCTGAATAGTACGTCTGAATCACTGTCGATCTTATCTGAATATTCATCTTCAAAATGGTTATAACGCTGCAGTTCAACAAGATACTGTTTAGCACCTAAATTAAGTGTGAAATCGCCTAAACTGATTGAGTCTTGCACGTACCATTTGAATGTATCTGTTTCAAACGTGTTCTTGTACTGTGTCCAATAAGGTGTTTGGTCAAAGTGATGATAGACACGGGCATCAATAACTTTATGCCAGTCACGTGACTCATCGCGGTCTGTTTGTTCAAACCAAAAGCCGGCTTCAATATCATGATTGCCAAGCGTTACTTGGTACTCGCCGGTCATACCTAAGCGGTCTTTTTTGTAGTGAGTATGACGATACGACATAACCGGAATGGCATCATCTGGGTAACAGGCTGGGTTTAAGCCGGGGCCAGATGCCCATGGCCACTCTAAACTTGCAGTACAACCCGCAGCTGGTGCAAGTGGATTACCGTCGCTATCTGTAAAGCCATAGCTGCCTGCGTTTTCACCACCAATTGTTGTTGGGTTACCATCGCCATCAACCGGTGACGTTAAATAAGGCGGGATCCAATCGCCACGACCCGAGTTTTTATGGTAGTAGGGCGACAAGCTTAAGTTTGAAGTGGCACCTAATGCGTAATCAAACTTTACATATGCAAGGGTATTTTCACGCAGTGTACCCCAGCCCTCAGCAAACATTTGATCAAAATGCGGCACGCCAGTCCAATTCCAAGTTAAACGATCCCAATCAGGGTTTTGTTCAAACTCACTAATGCTGATGCTGTTATAGTTAATTTCGTGAACATCATCATACGAAACACGACCTGTTACGGTTAAATCGCTAAAATCTGACACAAACTTAGCTTCGATATGCTGGTTGTCTTTACCACCATTGCTGCCATCGCCAATCCAGCGGCTAGTGTCTGTTTGCGAATAGCTAATATAGGCTTGCGTGTTATCAAACACAGTGCCGGTTTCGTGCTTAACAAAGTAACGGCTAGCATTGTGATCGCCCGTTGTATAAGCAAACGTGGTGCTTTGCTCAGTACTCGGTTGTGCACTCACAAAATTAAATGTACCGCCTAGCGCTTCGAGTGATGCAGAGGCAATATCAGACGTACCTTGCCCTACTTCAACCGTTGCTAAATTTTCGCTGTCGAGATAACGGTTTGCTTTTGCGCCGCCACCATAGTTAGAACCGCCATTAGGAATACCATCAATCGTCATACCTAATTGCTGTTGATTACCATCGATACTAAAGCCACGCATAGTAATTGTGGTTGACCAATCGTCACCACCGAATGCATCACCTTCGTTGATGCTGATACCCGGTAAGTTATCAATCACGGCTAACACACTTGATACTGAACTTTGTTGCTCAAGCATGGCAGGTTCAATGACGTTATTTGCATAACTTGTTGGCTTTGCAACAACGGTAATTTCTTCAATTTCGTTATTGGTGTTTGCATTTGCCGATGTTGCTAAAAGCGTTGCGATTACAAGGCTTAGTTTTGTTTTTTTAGTTACTGTGCTCATTGTTTTTCCAAGGTTACGTATATAAAAGCGGGCACAGTATGCAGAGCGTGTATGACATTTAGGGTCAAAATTTTTGACACAACAGTTAAAAAATTAATGCATTTTCATGGCAGATTTAAGACTCAACTGTTTAATAAATAAGAAAGTATTAGAAAAAACGCCCAGTTAAATTAACTAGGCGCTTGTTGGTTGGACAATATTATTAGATTTGCTTAAATCAACTCAGCCAGCATTTCTTCGCTATATGGTGTTAACGCTTCACCATTTTTAACTTTACTGATGTAATCTGGGTTCGCAATGAATGGGCGACCAATCGCAATTAAATCAAATTGGTTGTTATCGATAGCTTGATTTGCTGTTTCAAAGCTATAGCTACCTACCCCTACCAAGGTACCTTTATAAGCACCACGCATATATTCAGACGCCGACTTATTACCTAAACTTGCAAAGCGCATGCTGTCATCAAAGATACCAACATGTAGGTACGCAAGGTTACGTGTTTCAAGTGCTGGTAATAGATAATCAAATACTGCTTTATCACCGTCGCTTTCAGTCATATTAAAATACGCACCTGGCGATAAGCGTAATGCTGTTTTATCTGCACCAATGGCTGCCACTACAGCATCAACAACTTCAAGAGCAAAACGTGACATGTTTTCTGGTGTTTGACCGTATTGGTCTTCACGTTGATTGGCAGCAAAGTGTAAGAATTGATCAATCAAGTAACCATTCGCACCATGAATTTCAACGCCGTCAAAACCCGCTTCAATTGCATTTTCAGCCGCTTTTGCGTAGTCAGCAATTAAACCTTGGATGTCTTCAATGGTTGCAGCTTTTGGGGTAACGTAAGTTAACTCGCGCATTCTTGGTACCGAACCCTCTACACCAATTGCCGAAGGAGCAAGTACATCACCACCAAAAAAGTGAGGGTGAGCAACACGACCTACGTGCCAAAGCTGAGCAAACATTTTGCCGCCTTTCGCGTGCACAGCATCGGTCACTTTCTTCCAACCTTGAATTTGTTCACTGGTAAATAGACCCGGTGTATTTGGGTAACCTTGAGCATCTGGGCGAATAATCGTTGCTTCGCTAATAATTAAGCCCGCATCGGCACGGCGTGCATAATAATCAACCATCGCTTGGGTTGGTACGAGATTATCGTCGCTCATACAGCGTGTCAGTGGTGCCATTAATACACGGTTTTGCAGCTCAATGCTGTCATTTAGTTTAAATGGAGAAAGTAAATCGGTTGTCATGGTTTTATCCTTATCTTGAACATACATTCAAGATAAGGGCGAAACATACACACTTCAAGGTTTATTTTGAATATTCGTTCAAGATTACGTAAACTTCGTTTATACCAATTCGCTTAATTAAGTGGTCTATTTTGAGGCAAGAAAACCTCGTTGATAACAAGGCAAAAATTTCGTTATTTAGTTGTTCTAAATCAGAAATTTTTAACGCGGGTAGCGACAGGTTTAATCCCTCAAAATGACTAAGTATTATTGCGGATTGGTATTATAAACCGTGAGGAGCCTTAATGAGAACTGCTGAATTTGATACTGAATTTGTACTACGCCAAGCCATGCATGCTTTTATGCAATATGGCTATGCGAAGACCAGTATGCAAAAATTAAAAGAAGTGACTCATCTTCATCCGGGCTCTATTTACGCGGCTTATGGCAACAAAAAAGGCTTGTTTTTAGCCGCTACTGAGCAGTATCAAAAAGACAGAAACCAACAATTTACTGCCCTTTTTAATGACCAACAATCAATTTTATCGACCCTCAAACATTACTTAACTGTGATTGTTGATGAATGTATTGAAGGTGAAGTTGCCAAGGTATGTTTGCTTACAAAAAGTATTTCTGAGGTTGAAGGCAATGATCCACAAATTTGTAGTGTGCTGCGTGGTAACCTTAATGCCTACGAGAATGCCCTCGCCGAACAAATTCAAAAAGCCCTTGATAACAACGAATTTAAAAGTAGCAAGCCAGCTCAACAGTTGGCGCGCTTTTTAGTAATGGGTATATACGGTATTCGTACCTATGCACTAACAAATCAAGATCCAAAATCTCTGCAACAACTTGCTGACGATCTATTTGCTGCATTAGTAAATTAATTTAGCTATTAACTTTACTTGTCATATTTATTTATCACCTTATGATTAAGGTGTAGCTGTGTATAACTAAAAGAGTGAGCCTGTCATGAATAATGCAACTGCTAAACGTGTTGAAACTGAGTTTGATGCTGTACTCGCCTTAGGCGCAAAGAAACGACTCGCTTATATGTTTGAAACGGTTCAAGAGTTTAAACAAGTGTGGATCCTCAATGATGAACATGGCTGTGTCATGCTCTCTAACGAAGACGACGACTGTGTTCCTGTATGGCCTAGCCGCGAGTTTGCACAAAGCTGGGCAACCGGTGAATGGCAAGATTGCGAGCCCAAAGCGATTCCAGTAAAAGATTGGTTAAGTCGCTGGACACCCGGCCTTGAACAAGATGACTTACTGATTGCTGTATTCCCAACTGATGAGGATGATGGCACGATTTTATTCCCCGATGAGTTTGACTCGCAACTAAGAGTGCCGAAAAAACGATTTTAAATACAAGGGAGCCATGCGCTCCCTTTTTTATGCTATTTGTTGTAAGCGCAGTGCTGAAATATCTTTTATCGGTGGCTTACCAAAAAAGCGAGTGTACTCGCGGCTAAACTGGGATGGACTCTCGTAACCCACTTTTAAAGCAGCAGAGCCTACATCTATTCGCTCATTTAGCATTAATTGCCTTGCCGCCTGCAATCGTAAGTTTTTTACGTATTGCAATGGGCTCATTTTTACTACATCACGAAAATGCAGCCTGAATGTTGACGGGCTCATGTGTGCATCACGAGCCAAATCATCGATTGAAAATTGACTGGTAAAGTTTTCTTTTAACCAACATAAGGTTTTGGCGATTTTTTGATGGGCAGAGCCAGACATCACAATCTGTCTTAAATAAGGGCTATGCGGACTATTTAATAAACGCAATATGATTTCTTTTTTAATTAGTGGCGCAAGATTAGCTTTTAAATGTGGCTCATTGTCGAGTTGAATAAGCCTAAGCAAAGCATCAAGTAAGCCGTTATCAGTATCAACCACCGACATAGCTTGATGTTTAGGGAACTTATCTTGCCCTGCAAACTCCATTTCAGCAACAATATGGCTTATTTCATGAGCATCTAAGCGTAGATATAAGCCGTAAAATGGCTGCTCTTTACTAGCACGAGTAATATGTGAGGCAACAGGCACATCGACTGAGGTCACGAGTGATTGGCCGTCAGTGTAGTCATAACTATGCTCACCTAGTACCACTCGCTTTGCGCCTTGCAAGCTAATGCCCAGTCCTAATTCATACACGCAGGCCATCGGCAATGAAACTTCGCTTCGTCTGAACACCAATAACTCTGGAATAGCTGTTTCAAAACTACCATCTGCAACCGCTATCGCTTTCACTGCTTCTAATAATGCCTGACGCATTTAGATTACCTCTAATAAATACTCCATTAAGTGTATCACCGTAATTTGAAGTTAGGACCATTTAAGGTAACAGTTCGTTGCTTTAGGCAAAAATTACATCATTTATGGCAAGCAGAAATCGCCATCATCAACCATAATGTATTTTCAATTTTTCGATTACATACTCTATGTAATCAGCCACTTCTACAAAACTTCAATATATTCAATACCTAAAATCAAAAGAGAAATTATGAACCCAAATAACACGGATCTATTTGTGTTTGTCGCGATGGCTGCTTTGGTAACCGTTCATGACAAGCCTTTGTTAAAACGAGCATGTCAGCACGCATTGAATGATGGCGTATCAATGCAAGAGTTGTGTGATATTTTACCGCATATTAGTGTGTATTCTGGGGTGCCAAAAGCATTGTTGGCGCTAGATATTTTAAACTCGGTTGATGATATTCAAGGTTCAAATTCGCTGCTTATCAAACGTACAGAACAGCAACTAAAAACCGCACTGACATTGGGTCAGCTGCCTTTTGACAAAGAGCAGCAAAACAACGACATGTTTGAGCTTGCCTCTTTAGGTGCATTATTTGCGTTAGACGATGCCAGCAGCTTAGTTAGTGAGCAACTAAAGCGCTGTGTAATACTTGGCTATAGCCGTGAACAACTTGAATTATTAGTAATAGAACTTGCCAGAAAGGTCAGTAGCCACATAGCCATGCGCGCTAAATGTTATCTCGAAAAGTACTTTGCTATGGTAGGTTAATAAAACCTGCCAAAGCGCAATTTTCCTCATTGACTTTAATTCATGTAACAACTTTTTGTTTCCTCATATCGTTTGGCAAAGTAACTCTGAAAAACCTTCAAACAACTATACTGTAGAACATTGAATTTACTTAATTAACCATCCTTAAGTTACGAAAAATATAAATTAAACTAAGATGAAAAACCTATGATTTTGTCTATATTTAAGAAGATATAACTTAAATAGTGAATTGTATTAATGAAATCAACGATTTTGGGAAAGCTCAACTTTTTTAAAAGTAATGGGTTCACATTGGTAGAGCTTATGGTGGCTATATCAATTATAGGGATCTTATCCTTAATCGCCCTACCTAATTATCAAAGCTATGTAAATGAATCTAAAGCAGCTACCTTGTTATATAGAATCCATTCTATAGGGCTTGCATATCAGGATGTTATAGCAACTTCACCAGATGCACTGGCAAAGCCAAATGAGCTTTCAAGTTCAAGTTTTGGTCAAGCCCCAAGCTATTTACCAGGACTTGCCAGTCAGTTTTCTGAAGAGTTTGATATTGGATTTTCAGCTCAGTTAGTTAATCATTCTGGTTATTTTAATTTTACTGGTCATGAGGCTTTTCCTGTTTTATTTTTAAAAGCAAATAGTCAAAACGGTTTAAATGTACTTAATGCCTTAGATCACATAACTGAGTTAAAACACTCTTTCGTGACTCCTAATATGATGATTATTGCGTTAGCAACACCTTATGAGACACACCAAACAAATAAAGAACCTTTAGCTGCAAATTCAAACCTTCCCAAAATCAATCAACCACCTAAATTAGCTAATGCTGGGACTAGCCAGCAACCTGAAGCAAGTAATAATGGTAACCCCCAACTTCCTGATGCAAGTAACACAGGTAATACCCCACCTCCAGATAGAAGTAGTGGTGATAGCAACACGGGTAGCCAAACGAGTACAAGTACAGAAACTGGTACAAGAACAGAAACTGGTACAAATGGTGAATCAGAATCAGGCAGTCGCAGTAATGCAGGTTCTAACTTGAATTGGCCTCCGGGCTGGGTAAAACACCCTGAACAACATATAGGTCAGCAGCACGGCCATCAGGAATAAGTAACTAGGAAGATAAAAATGATTTCAACCAATAAACGATGGCAAGAAAGTATCGCGCAAGCGATGGATGAAACGCAAAATAATCAACGAAATAAAAATCGATCTTTTATTGTTTTACCGAGCTGGCTTCCTTATGCAACATATATTGCTTTTGGGTTTTTGTTAGCAAAAGCACTAGTTATCGGTCATGAAACTCACCCTGTAAATTATGACAGAGATTATCAAACGGGCAGCTCAGTTGCATTATTAATGATTGCAGAAGATGTTGAACATTACCGCACAACTTACGGAGAACTGCCAGACGATTTACCAAGCCCTATTGCATCTGTTATGGATGTAACTTATGAAAAAATTACCAACGAACATTTTCGCCTAACCATTCCACATGGTAATTCAACAATTACGTTTGATGCCAAAGACGACAAAATATATATGGAATGAGTATGGCTGATAAACATGAAGTACACAGAAGTAATGCCACTTTTAATTGGCTAAAACGATTTTGCATTGAAAAATCAACTAACAGCAATATTAATATTGAAGAAATGTATAACGGTGAATCTGCGATTTCAGCATGGAAAAGTGCAGAGGCAATTTTGCAAGTCGACAGCAAAATATTAACTGAAATGATTGCAAAGAGTTACCAGTTAGAGGTTGCAAAACCTCCTACCAATGTGCCGGAAGAATTGCTTCATTATGTTTCTCTTAAAGTAGCCAGAGAGTATGGCATTTTTCCTGTAGACTTTACTGATGGCTTATTAACAGTTGCTTCACCCCACCCATTTGATACTGATATGGAAGCAATGGTTGAATTTTTAACGACCCTGCATGTTAAGTCAGTATTGGCATCACCCGAGCTCATAGCAAAATGGACAGAAATGTTTTATCAGGAGCAAATGCTATCTGAAAATGACATTATTATAAAAACAACCCAACTTAACACACGAACCAAACGAAATGAGCTCGACTCTTCAAACTCAGCCATCGTTAAAATTGTATCTGAAATGCTGTTAGAGGCATTTATATTTAAAGCCAGTGATATCCATATAGAACCCTTTAATAATGGCGGCATAGTTCGTTACAGAGTAGATGGCATGTTAAGGGTCATATCAGAACTACCTGCACAAGTTTTTATCCCAATAATACAAAGAATAAAAGCATTAGCTGGCCTTAATTTAGCAAAAAAAATGGTCCCACAGGATGGTAGTGTGAGTTTAGAGCTTAAAGGCCAAGATGTTGACCTACGGGTATCTACATTACCTGTTAAAGGGGGAGAAAAAGTAGTCATCCGCCTGCTAATCAAATCTGTTGTAAACAAGTTAGATGATATTGGTTTACAACAGCAAGAGCTCGACACATTTAAAAACTTACTGCAAAGTAGCGAAGGTATCTTTGTGATAACAGGCCCTACCGGGTCAGGAAAAACAAGTACACTTTATGCTGCCTTAAAAGAATTAAACTCACCCGAAAAGTGCCTTGTTACAGTTGAAGACCCTGTAGAATATGAAATTGAAGGTATTGCCCAAGTTAATATTAATCCTCAACAGAATCTTACATTCTCCAGCGCCCTCAGAAGTATTTTAAGACAAGACCCTGATGTAATATTGATGGGTGAAGTTCGCGATGAAGAAACCGCAGAAATGACCTTTCGCGCTGCAATCACGGGACATTTTGTGATGACCACCTTACATACTAGTGATGCAATTACGACTATTTCAAGATTAATAGGCTTAGGTGTGTCAAGGCCTATTATTGCCGACTCTTTAAAAGGTGTTGCAGCACAGCGCTTAATTAGAAAACTATGCCCTAGTTGTAATCTAAGTGGCCCATTGGCCACAGATACCCATGGCAAACGCTTTAAAAGTATCTTTCCTGATATAAATATTATGTCGCCATCAGGTTGCGATGAGTGCGATCACGCTGGTTACAAAGGACGCATTCCTCTGTTCGAAATAATCACTATAGACTATCAACTAGCCGATGCAATCAGAGCTGGAGAAAGTACCAGTAAGTTAAGAGAGGTTGCAGCTCAAAGCGGTGCTAGGTCTTTATATAAAGTGGCCTTAGAAGCATTATCAAAAGGCCTCACTTCAGCAGAAGAAATAAACAGAGTATTAGGACAGTCTTTTTGGAAAGAGTGTGAAAGAATTAACAGCTTTGATAATTAGACTAGCTAAAATACGCCTTTAAACCATTTGAGAATAATTAAAGTAAGCTTGGTAGATAAAGAAATGGCGGTGACGGAGAGATTCGAACTCTCGATACGTTGCCGTATACACACTTTCCAGGCGTGCTCCTTCAGCCACTCGGACACGTCACCTAAGGCGCTTAGAGTTTAGCGCGGCGTTATAGTATGAAAACAACCCTACAGACGCAAGGGCTTTTTAAAATAGTGTAGTTAAGTGATTAGTAATCAAACAAAAAAGGCAAGGTAAACACCTTGCCTTTTGTATAAACATTAACGCTGAAGCGTTGCAGAGAACTCTAACATACGGTTAAGCGACTTTAATGCGCCTTCGCGTAAGTCCATATCAACAAACACTTCTTTACCTTCTGGGTCTGTCAGTGCTTCTTCAATCGCTTTTAAGCCATTCATTGCCATCCACGGGCAATGTGCACAGCTTTTACATGTTGCGCCTTCACCTGCTGTTGGTGCTTCAAAGAATTCTTTCTCTGGGCATAACTGCTGCATTTTGTAGAAAATGCCACGGTCAGTCGCGACGATGAACTTTTTGTTGTCCATGGTTTGCGCTGCTTTGATAAGTTGGCTTGTTGAACCAACTGCATCTGCTAAGGCTACAATCTCCGCAGGTGACTCTGGGTGAACCAATACAGCCGCATCTGGGTGTAAGGCTTTCATATCCTTAAGTGCTTTGGTTTTAAACTCGTCATGAACGATACAGGCGCCATTCCACATGATCATGTCAGCACCTGTGTTCTTTTGAATATAAGAACCTAAGTGTTTGTCAGGACCCCAAATGATTTTTTCGCCTTGCTCGTCTAAGTGCTCTACGATCTCTAGGGCACATGAAGAAGTAACAATCCAATCTGCACGCGCCTTAACTGCAGTTGATGTATTTGCATACACTACTACTTTGCGATCTGGATGCTGATCACAAAACGCAGAGAACTCTTCGATTGGGCAACCTACGTCTAATGAACAGGTTGCAGCAAGTGTTGGCATTACAACTGTTTTATTTGGCGTAAGGATTTTTGCTGTTTCGCCCATGAAGCGAACACCCGCAACCACAATTACATCTGCGTCGTGCTTAGCGCCAAAACGCGCCATTTCTAGCGAGTCAGCAACACAACCACCTGTTTCTTCAGCAAGCGCTTGAATTTCAGGATCAGTGTAATAATGGGCAACAAGAACGGCGTTCTTATCTTTCAATAATTGTTTGATACGTGCCTTGTACTCGGCTTGCTCGTCTTTAGATAACGGAGCTGGCTTTGGAGGGAAGATATAATCTTCAGGCATAATTTGTTCAGCTAGACTCATTTCTCGACCACTTAGTCCACAGTGCATTCATGGCGCGAATTATACGAGAATCTTAAGCTAAAGAACAGTATTGCTGTGCGCTGTTAAGATAAATAAAGGATAACTTAGATAGAAATGGTAAGTAAGAGATGGTGGGTCATGATGGACTTGAACCATCGACCAATGGATTAAAAGTCCACTGCTCTACCAACTGAGCTAATGACCCGCTCTGAATATTTAGATGCGTAAATCCGCCGATGTGAGGTACCATTTTTAGAAATGGTGGGTCATGATGGACT